>JAFGLG010000012.1 GCA_016928155.1 Candidatus Woesearchaeota archaeon
CTATCTTTGGTAGTTCGTTGGGCTTTATGCCCAACTTGATCCAAGATGCGAGCTGGATTCACAGCTCCGAGATTCCGGACAGAGCCTTTTATCCCGAAACCTTTTTAAACTGATTCTCAAAGGTATTGGTGTGGTTTTTATGGGGATTTTCAGCAGGAAGAAGCAGGAAAGAGAACCAGGGAAAAGCGAAGATGAGGATGCTGATTCCGGAAAGAGGGAAGAGAAGAAGAAAGCTGTAGATATCAGTGAGAAGGTTGATGAAGGCTATCTCCATGTCAGGGTCATTGTTGAGATGGCAGGTGCCCCTAAGGACCATCTTGAACAGGTCATTGATGCGCTGTCGAAGAGGATCAAGGCTGATTTCGAGGTTGTCGATTTTTTTGTCGAGGATCTTGAGGAGAAAGGCAAGCTCTTCCACACATTCATGGAGATTGAGCTGCTTTTCAGGAACACTGATGAGCTGATAGGGTTCTGCTTTGATTATATGCCTTCTAATGTTGAAGTCCTTGCACCGGCAAAGTTTGTCCTGGATTCAGCAAGGTTCTCGAATTTGGTGAATGATCTTTTGGGCAAGCTCCACCACATGGATGATGTCCTTAAGGAGATACAGGCTGACAACAGGCTTCTCAGGATGAATTCGACCACTCTTTTCAAGAATATGGTTCTTGTTGCATTGGCTCCTGGTGAGAAGGATCTCGAGAAGCTGATAAAGCTCACCGGTTTCAAGAAGGAGTCTCTCGAGCCCTTGCTTGCCAAGATGGTCGAGGAGAAGCTTATCAGTAAAGATGATGCGGTTTATTCATTGGTCAAGAGATGAATTTGGCGGATATGCAGGTGTGTTATGGCTGAAGATCTGAAGAAAGAGGTTAAGGCACTGCTTTTCTCTTCTGGCAAGCCTCTGGATCCTGAGTATATAGGCCAGCTTGTCAAGGCATCCAAGGCTGATGTCGAGAAGGTCATAGAGGAGCTCACGCAGGATCTTGATTCTGTCAAGGATCCCATGATCATTGTCAAGGATGGGCTGGGCTATAAGATGACTGTGCGCGAGAGGTATCTTGATCTTGTCAGGCATATAGTTCCCGAGACTGAGCTGAGCAAGACTGTGATGGAGACTCTTGCGGTTGTTGTCTGGAAGCAGCCTGTGCTGCAGTCAGAGATAATCAGGATAAGGACCAACAAGGCATATGATCACATGGATCAGCTTGAAGCTTCTGGTTTCATCACAAAGACCAAGCACGGCAGGACTTATCTGATACGGGGCACCCAGAAGCTGTATGATTATTTTGATGTCCCGAATGCTGAGGCCATGAAGCATTTCTTCGAGGGGTTCAAGGATGTAGATCCTGAGAAGAGGAAGCTTAAGCAGCTCGGCAATCTTGCTGTCTATGAGGTGCCGAAGCAGGAGCATCCGAAGGCGCCGCTTGTGCCTGTTCCTGTCGACAAGGATCATATTGGTGTGTTGGAAGTGTATGAGGGGTCACAGGAGAAGGCTGAGCCTTCTGAAGCGGAGAAGGAAGTATCAGCAGAGGTTGGGGGAAGGTCAGGGCCTGCCGAGGAGGAGCTTGAGGCTCCTGTTGATGTTCAGGATTCTGAGCTGTTCGCCTCTGAGGAGATTGACAAGGAGGCAGAGAAGAGGGCTGCTGAGCTGTTAGGGGCCCGGCCTGAGAAGTATGCTGAGGAGGATGAGCCGGAGAGTACTGAGACCCACGATGAGGCTCCTGAGGGTTTTGAGCCTGCCGGATCTTCGGGGGAAGAAGGGCAGGAATCTGGGGATAAGGGTGTCGGGAAGGATAAGAAGGCGAAGAGGTCTAAGAAGGATGATGATCGCGAGCTCAATCCCAAGCTTGAGAGTATGATTGATGATGTTGCGCCGGAGGAGAAGGATGATGATGAGATTGACCTGTCCTAAATGCAATAACAGGATGCTTTATCAGCCGAGGGGACCTGTTGCCTATGGCAAGTCCAAGAAGTGTGTCTATTGCGGAAAAACATTTAAAGTTACAGGGAATATTGCAAGTGTCCAAAAATGAGGGATATTGACAGGTATCTGGAACAGCATCTGATGCATTACATACGGGAAGAGCTGAACTCCGGCTATTCTTTGGATTCTATCGAGAAGGTCCTGCTGGGCCACGGCCATCATCCCAATCTCATCCGCAAGGTCATTGCTGATCTTAGCCGTCATGGCTTCAGGCCTTTCCGGCAGCGTGAGTATGTGGAGGGTCTTGAGGCTGAGCTTTATTCCAAGATAATGCATGCCATCTATGATTACATCGTGTCCCAGAAGAGGAAAGGGTTTTCGGTCAGTGAGATAAAGAGGGTGTTGCTTGATTATGGCCATTCATCTGAGATGATTGAGGAGGCTGTCAATGTCGTTCTGAATGAGGAGCCTGAGCTCGAGAAATCTCCAAAAAAGAAGGGCAAGAAGGGATCTTATGCTCTGCTTGTCTCATCCCTGATAATTCTTTTTTTTATCCTTTTCACAGCAATCAGCGCAAATGTCAGCCTGATGACTGTTTTTCTGGCTTATGCCCCGATGGTCATCACACTTTTGTGTCTGGAATTTTTCAGCCCGAGGGTCTCTGCAAGAGGCCAGCTTCTGGTCATCCCTGTTGCTGTTGTGGTGATATTCTATGTCCTTGCTGTCCAGCTTCAGCTTGGTAATTTCCAGAGTATGGAGATGAGGAACATCCTGGCACTGGATTTCATTGTATCCCTCTTCATTTCTGTTCTGTATCTTTTTAAGTGAGCAGTCTCCTGTCGCCATTTTCTGAAGCTGGCTTAAAACTCAGAATTCAGCTTCCTCAGCCCGTATAAACACATTATAAAACCAAAAAGTTTTTAAATTAAGTCCTAATTTTATGGACATCGAAAAGGCGTTTTAAAATGGCTGAAACCCCAGAAAACAATGAGGAGAGCCCTTCTGGCAGGAAGGCACCAGAAGAGCAGTACGGTACGATTCTCCCGACCGTTATTGAGGATGAGATGAAGTCTTCTTATCTAGACTATGCCATGTCTGTCATTGTCAGCCGTGCCCTGCCTGATGTGCGTGATGGCCTGAAGCCAGTTCATAGGAGGATACTTTTTGCGATGAATGAGCTTGGCATGTTCCATAACAGGCCTTCCAAGAAATGCGCGAGGATTGTCGGAGAGGTTCTTGGTAAGTATCATCCTCACGGAGACTCTGCTGTCTATGACACTCTTGTCAGGATGGCCCAGGATTTCTCTTTGAGATACACCCTGATACAGGGTCAGGGCAATTTCGGTTCTGTTGATGGGGACAGGGCCGCTGCAATGAGGTACACTGAAGCGAGATTGACCAAGATTGCTGATGAGATGCTGACTGACATCGACAGGGAGACTGTCGATTTCCAGGATAATTTTGACGGCTCCCTTAAGGAGCCTGTTGTGCTTCCGTCTCGGATCCCTAATCTCCTGATCAATGGCACATCCGGCATTGCTGTGGGGATGGCCACGAATATCCCGCCCCATAATGTTTCTGAGATATGCAGGGCCGCGATAATGCTTATTGATAATAAAGAATCCGTGATCAATGACCTTATGGCAGTTGTCAGGGGCCCTGATTTCCCGACTGGCGGCATCATCCAGGGAAGCCAGGGGATCCAGTATGCTTACAAGACTGGCAGGGGAAAGATCAAGGTGAAGGCGAGGACAGGGATCGAGCAGAAGCTCGGCAGGAAGAGGATCATTGTCAGTGAGATCCCTTATATGGTCAACAAGGCCGCTCTTGTGGCAGAGATTGCGGATCTTGTCAGGGACAAGAAGATTATCGGGATATCTGACCTGAGGGATGAGTCTGACAAGAGGGGGATGAGGATTGTTGTCGAGCTCAAGAAGGATGCGAATGAGGAGGTTGTTCTGAATCAGCTCTTCAAGCATACCCGCATGCTGACAACTTTCGGCATCAATATGCTTGCTCTTGTCAATAATGAGCCCAAGGTGCTGAATCTCAAGGAGCTCCTAGAGAACTATATCCTGCACAGGAAGGAAGTCACTGTCAGGAGGACCAGGTTCGATCTCAGGAAGGCAGAGGAGAAGGCCCACATCTTGGAGGGTCTGATAATCGCTCTTGATGATATTGATGCTGTTATTGCTAAGATTAAGGGGTCGAAGGATGTTGAGTCTGCGGCGAATGTGCTCATGTCCGATTACACATTGACTGAGATTCAGGCAAAGGCTATTCTTGATATGAAGCTGCAGAGGCTTGCCTCTCTTGAGCAGGAGAAGATAAGGATTGAGCATAAGGGGTTGCTGGAGCTGATAGAGAGGCTGAAGTTCATCCTGGGTAATGAGACTGAGGTCTTTAAGATAATCAAGCAGGACCTCGAGGTCATAATCAGGGAGTACGGCGACGCAAGGAAGACCGAGATTGAGGCCGGCGAGGTGGAGGATTTTGAGGTCGAGGATCTGATCAAGGAAGAGGACATGGTTGTCACAATAACGAATTCAGGTTATGTCAAGAGGCTGCCCCTGAACACCTACAGGCAGCAGAACCGCGGCGGCAGGGGTATCATCGCTGCTGAGACAGGTGATGGGGATTTTATTGAGCATCTGTTTGTGGCATCCACCCATTCTTACATATTGTTCTTCACAAATAGGGGCATTGTGCATTGGATGAAGGTGTATAAGATTCCTGAGGCATCCAGGCAGGCCCGTGGCAAGGCTGTTGTCAATCTTCTGGAGATGCCTGCTGGTGAGCGTATCTCTGCATTTGTCCGGGTCACGCAGTTTGATGATAGGCATTATCTGCTCCTTTCCACAAAGAAGGGCATTGTGAAGAAGACGAATCTCATGGATTATTCAAGGCCGAGGCAGGGTGGCATAATCGGTATCACATTGGATCCTGATGACGAGCTCATCGAGGCAAAGCTGACAGACGGCAACAGCCAGGTAATCCTTGCCACTAAGGAGGGTATGGCTGTCCGTTTTGATGAGAAGGATGCGAGGCCTATCGGCAGGACATCGAGGGGCGTCAGGGGCATAACGCTGAAAGGTGATGACCTGGTCGTCGGCATGGTGATTGCTGATGAGAAAGAGACATTGCTGAGCGTCACTGAGAACGGTTATGGGAAGCGTACTGCGATATCAGATTATAGGCTGATAAATCGCGGAGGCTCTGGTGTTATCAATATACAGACCTCAGATAGGAATGGCAAGGTCTCTGACATCAAGAGCGTGACTGATGATGATGAGGTCATGCTCATATCGAAGAACGGTATAATCATCCGCACAGCCTGCAAAGGCATCTCTGTCATCGGCAGGAACACCCAGGGTGTCCGTCTGATGAACCTTGATGACGGAGACAGGCTGATGAAGGCTGCCAAGGTTGTCAGGGAATGATTTTGGAGTGGTTCTTCCTGCTTCTTTCCCTTCTAATTCTTGTTGCAGGAAATTTTCTTGGTTATTCTCATGTCGAATCAAATTCGCAGGGCGGATTTGTCAGGCCCCAGAAAATTTTATTGGTTGGATGATCAGGGCAGGGGATTAGGCGGACAACCTGCAAAAAATACGGATTATACTTTTTTCAGCACGACGATATTCTCTTCATCTTTCCCCATCATCACTCTGTGGGCCTCGGTTATCCTGAAGCCGCGTCTCTCTGCTGACTCATTGAGGTATTCTGTGCTTTTCACCATTACTGTGATGTTCCCATTCTTCTTGAGGATCAGCTTTGCCTGGTAGAATAGCTCGTCATATGATTTCTTTAGGGCAGCTTCATTGAATTTTGTGATTATCGGCAATCTTGATACGATGTGGTCCACTTCATTCTCCTTGAACTTAAGCTCTACCCATTCTGTGTCAACCCGGGTTATCTTCAGCTGCTTGTGTATACCTGCTATCTTCGCGTTCTTCTGGCTTGCCTTGACGTCTTTGAGCATCGGCGCGAAGCCGTAGATCTCTGATTTCTTGTCTGATGCCTTTGCATCTGTTTCCGCAAATATCTTCTGCGCATCTATGCCGTCGAATGCCTTGTTGTGCGCGAACCTGAACGCGCTCTTGTCAAAGTAATGCACTGGGAATCCTGTGTCATGGATGCATCCCTCTATCACTATCTCTCCTGAGTTGCAGAACGGATCGAGCAGCACTTCTCCCTTCTTGAAGCCTGACATCTTCACGATGCCGTATGCTATGGGTCCTTTGAGAGATACTGGGCTGTTGAATATCTTGTACTGCCTTTTCCCAAGTTCAAATCCTGCAGCGTCGATGCCGAGATAGAGCCTGTCCCCATTCACATAAGCGACAAAGAGCACGTCAGGATTCTCCAGGCTCACTCTTTTCGAGAGCCCGAATTTCTTGTCTATCTGTCTTGCCACTTCCTGCTCTGCATCTGAGCTTGAGAAATTATGTTCTCCTCTCCTTACACATCTCACTGCGATCTTGCCGTCTTTCTTGAGGAAATCTTCAAGTCTGAAATCGAGTTTGAGCTTCAGGTCATCTGGATTCCTGATTTTTGTCTTTTCCAGCAATATCAGTATCCTTTCAAAGCTCTGTCCTTCATAGCATATCTTCACTATGTCCTTTTTTTCAGCTTGGAATATTATTGCGCTCTCTTCTGTCTTTCCCCTGATCCCGAACTCTTTCAGTTCCCGGATTCCTACATTTTCAAGTCCATTTGGCACTATGGCTAGATATTCCATTTTTATTCTATCCTCTGATACTTTGAAAACCTTTTTAAATATGATGTTATTTATATACAATTATATCCGCAATTATATTCAAAGAGGTGAAATAAATGCCGAAACACTATATCATAAAGAGTCATAGGAGCCATAAGTGGCTGCTTAACCTTACATTGTTGTTCTTGATTGTCGGTGCGATTGTCATTGCAATGACCTATAATCAGGGCCTGTTGGATTTCATTTCAGATGATCCCCAGCTCTTGACAAATGCCCTGCTCTTCATACTGAATGTCAATATAATCATCCTTGCTCTTGTGCTCTCATTCTTCTTCATTGAGCTGAAGGATGCTTTCATCCAGGAAGAGGAAGAGGTTATCAGGGAAGAGAAGGAGCTCCTCAGGAAAATTGGCAAAAGCAAGAAGTGAAGCTCCTGAGGAAACTAAAGCTTTTTAAACTTCTATTTCTCTTTTTTATTTGCAGGGTTGGAACTTGACCTACGGGAAACTGAGGAAAGTCTGCCCACTATTCAAAGGCCACTCGTGAGAGCTCCAGAAATGGAGGGCTCCATCTCAGAAACGGCATGCCCTGGGCTAAGGATGAGGCTCGCGACACTTCCGGCGACGGAAGCAAGTTCCCAAGGAAATCTGCGATTTCCTGGGCGCAGAAATTGCTTGCAATTTCTTGCGAACCAGCTGACATTCCCCAAGGAGACATTGAAACGGATAGTCCTGGCCAGTGCAACTCCGTGTGGAGGCTAAGTTAAATGTCAAGGCAGACCATCCCTTTAAAAAGGGGGTCTGACAGAAGGCAGCTTATTCCAGCCCTGCATCTTATCCAAAATCTTTAAAAACCACCCCACTTCTCAGGATTCCATGTCACGGGATAACCGAGTTTCTATGCCCCAGAGCATGGGAGGGCTTGTAAGATACTTTGATGAGTATAAGTCAAAGATTGAGATAAAGCCCCAGCATGTGATTGTGCTTTGCGTAGTGGTGAGTTTGTTGATTATCCTGCTGCATGCTTTTGGCGGATCATGGTTTGCTGTTTAATTTCTAGGTGATTGATGATGCTTCCCGGAGTGAATCCTAGGCAGATGCAGAAGATGATGAAGAGGATGGGTATCCAGCAGCTGGAGCTCGACGCTGAAGAGGTCATCATCAGGCTCGCTGACAAGGACATAATAATCAGGAATCCTAATGTTTCTAAGGTCAACATGATGGGCCAGCAGACCTATCAGGTTGTTGGTGAAGAGCATATTGTGGAGCGTTCCACAGCGCCCGACATCTCTGATGAGGATATCAGGACTGTTATGCAGCAGGCCAATGTTGGCAAAGAGAAGGCCCTGGAAGCCATAAAGAACCACAAGGGTGACTTGGCAGAAGCGATTTTGGAGCTTCAGAGCGAATAAGAAGGGTTTTTCTTGCTTTTCTTGCATAAAAAAAGGGTTTTCACAATATTTTTAAATATGGAATCCTAATATATATAAATATGGAGTCTTACCAGGTTTTGAGAGACGAGGCTAAGAAGAGGCTTAGCACTGCGGATCATATGCTCACCCAGACCTATCCCATGGTCAATGATCCTAAGATTTTGATTGCTGTGCTTCAGAACCTGCATTCATCCCTTGATAAGGCCCTTTGTTCCATTCTGGAGCATGAGAGGCATTTCAAGCGTATCCCACCCTATCATAATAGCTTTACATCCCGGCTTAATTTGCTTAGGACCAAGTTTGCGGTGCAGTATGGTCTTGAGGATCTTGTCAAGCTTATGGACAATGTCGATTCAAAATTGGCCCAGCATAAGGATAGTCCGATCGAGTTTGCCAGGAAAGGCCAGTTCGTGATCTGCGACAAGAGGTATAATGTGCAGACCCTTTCAGTGCCCGAGCTGAAGCAGTCCATTAAGATTGCGAAATCAGTTATGAACAGGATTGAGGATTTGACTTCAAAAAATGAACGAATACTTGAACGACTCAAAGCAGGAAATAAACCGGGCTGATCATCTTATCTATGTTAGCTTGAAGTACACGAGGACTGTTGATGTCATCAAGAGCATCATCGAGCGTATCATAAACGCTTATGATTTCCTGATAGAGGGGATTCTTCAGCAGGCCCTTGATGAGGAGAGGATTTCTGAGAAGCCTGTTGCAGCGATCCAGAAGGCCGAGAAGGTCCGGGAGCTTTATTCTTCAGACGAGTCGATCATATCGAATATGGATTTCTACCTGAATCTCAGGAAGATAAACAGGGCCAAGTTCACGCGCTTCCAGGAGTTCAGGCGCCATGTGACCATGACTGCGATTTTCGATGACAATTCCAAGCAGGAGGTCAACATAGATATAATTATGGAATACTATGGGCGGACTAAGGAGTTCTTCTCGCATGTTTCATCTTTGCTCAAGGAGGGTGAGCCGGCTTGACCAAGTTCATAGTGGTTGCATCCGGCAAGGGCGGTGTCGGCAAGACATCAACAGCCATAAATCTGGGAACTGCATTGGCCTCTTTCGGCAAGAAAGTCCTTGTTGTCGATGCCAATCTATCTAATCCTCATCTCAGCATTCTGTTGGGCTCTCCGACTTTGCCCATCACTTTGCATGATGTCCTCCAGGGCAGGAAGCATATCACCGAGGCTGCTTATGTCCATCCTTCAGGCCTGAAGATAATCCCATCATGTATCTCACCGGAGAGGTTTGATCCTGCCAGGCTGCCTGAAGTGCTTGTCGACCTGCATGGCGCCACTGATCTCGTCATTGTCGACAGTTCTGCAGGCTTTTCCGCAGAGTCTGTCGCTGCCTTGCGTTCTGCTGATGAGGTGATAGTTGTCACGAGCCCGGATCTCCCTTCTGTGACTTCTGCTTTCAAGACAATAAGGCTGGCAGAGGAGGAAGGTGTCCAGGTGCTGGGTGTTGTTGTCAATAGGGTTACCGGCGATCATTTTGATATGGCTCTTGAGAATATCCACACCCTGCTTGAGAAGCCTATTCTTGCTGTGATCCCTGAGGATCCCAATATGAGAAAGTCAGTCTATCTCAAGCACCCTATTGTGTATACCCATCCTGATTCGCAGGCCTCAACCCATTTCAAGTATCTTGCTGCCAAGGTCCTGGGAGAGCGCTATGTTGAGACAATGGAGAAGCAGCAGAAGGACAATAAGTTCCATCAGATGCTGAAGAAGATTGGGCTCGAGCGGCCTTGAACCGCAAAACTTATATTGCGGCCTTTATTGATATCCCAAAAAGGGTGATAGTTTGTCTGAAAGGCTGAAGCAGAGATTGAGGTCAAGGGGCTGGTCAGAGGATGAGATTACTAAGATCCATAGCACACTCTATTCTGAGGCTAATCATATAAAGCATGAAAAGTTTCATCATCATTCCAGCAAGATGCTCTATTGGATAACCCTGCTTGTTCTGCTCATATGCAATTTTGCTGTCTCCCTGTTCATTGTCCCATTCCTGCTCGTGCTTAGCACTTTCTTCCTGTATGCAGTCCTTGCTGCTCTTGGTCTGGTCTTTGGTTTCCTTTTCAATCTTCTGATAACTGATATAGAGCACCTTGAGCGTCGTCATCATCTCTTTGCTGCCATCTTCATGCCTGTGGTGAGCATTGTGAATGTTTTTGTCATGATCCATATCTCGAATGTGATTGCGGGATTCTTCAAGGTCTTCATTGTTCATGATCCGTTCACTCTCAGCATTGTGTATGTTGCTGCTTTCCTTGCGCCTTATCTCACAGTCAATTATGAGATCCTGCTTGTTAGGAAGTTTGGCATAGGCACAGAGCAGGAGAAGGAGAAGATTCTTGAGCAGGGTTATCAGTAGGACAAGTTTTCTTTATAAATACCCACTATCTTTATAAATAAGAATCTTTCTCAAAGAATCTATGGCGGCTATGGTGTAGCCTGGCAGCACACCAGACTGTGGATCTGGGAGGTTGGGTTCAAATATTGGCGCCCGGATAATATCCATTCGAACGCCAGTGTGAAAGTCCCGATAGCCGCCCTTCCCTTTTTCTTTATAGCTGATAATTTTCTGTTAAGGATTAGGATATATCCAACATTCCTTAAATGCCGAAATATGTTCAGATATACTCAGATATACTCAAATATATCCAAAAGAGCATATATGAAAATAAATAAAAAGTAATCTTTTTAAACCACCACACTAAATCATCAAAATTGACAATAAGCCCGAGTTCAGATGGACTGAGCGATTCTAGGGCTCTAAAGCGATTTTAGAGTTCTATTTTGCTCATAAGGGCCATAAAAAACAGAGAATTGATTCAAAAATGGCAGAACAAGCGAATTACAAGCACCTTGTAAGGATTGCAAATACTGATTTGGATGGTTCTAAAGCTATTAGCATCGCGCTCACAAAGATCAAAGGGGTCGGCAAGATGTATGCCAACATGGTATGCATTGTTGCTAAGGTTCCGAAGACAGAGAAGGCCGGTGTCATTGCTGATGAGAAGGTGCGCCTCATGGAAGAGGTCATCCAGAATCCTGCCAAGTTCAAGGTCCCTTCGTGGATGATGAACAGGAGGAGAGATATCTATGATGGTGCAGACAAGCACCTGATAACTTCTGATCTCACATTCCAGAAAGATAATGATATCAAGACCCTGAAGAAGATAAGATGTTACAGGGGGGTTAGGCATATGGATAACCTGCCTGTCAGGGGTCAGAGGACAAAATCGAATTTCAGGCGTAACAAGGGGAAAGTGCAGGGCGTCAAGAAGAATAAAGATGCCAAGGCAGGGAAGTGATTGAATGGGTGACCCTAGAAAACACAGGAAGAAGTATGCTTCTCCGAGTCATCCTTGGCAGAAAGAGAGGATTGTCGAAGAGCAGGCGTTGTGCAAGGAGTATGGTATTGTAACTAAGAAAGAGATCTGGAAGGCCAACTCGATACTGAGGGATATTGCCCATCAGTCCAAGAAACTTATCGCTGCAAGGGGTGTTCAGGCTGATAGGGAGAAGGCACAGCTCATCAAGAGGGCCTCAAGACTTGGTTTTGTCTCAGAGAACGCTACCCTGGATGACCTGCTGGGTCTGACGCTTAAGAATATTCTTGACAGGCGATTGCAGACGATTGTCTTTAGGAAAGGCATCGCAAAATCTGCTAAGCAGGCGCGCCAGTTCATCACTCATAATCATATAAAAGTCGGTGATAATGTAGTTACATCGCCTGGCAGTATTGTCCCTAAAGGCTTCGAGCCACTTGTCAGGGTGAGAGAGAATTCTGTCCTTGCTGATGAGAACCACCCGGAGAGGGCTGTTGCCCCTTCTGCTGAGTCTGTCGCCGAGGATGCCAAGAAGAAGGATGCAGAGAAGGCACAATCAGGGAAGGCTGAGAAGAAAGTGGATGAAAAGCACAGGGATGGCAAGAAGCGGGATGAGAAGAAAGCGAGAGAGAAGAGAAGTAGTGAGAAGAGCGGCAGTGAGATGAAAGGCAGTGAGAAGAGCGGCAGTGAGACGAAATCTGAAGAAGGGAAGAAAGATGAGATTCATGATTCTGAGAAAAAGGCTGGTGATGAATGATGCCGGATGACAGGTCAAGACCTAGGGGACGGTTTGTCAAGAGGACAGGTCCTGATGAGAAGACCATAGAGAGGAAATTTGGTCCTGTGAGATGGGGCATCGCGCATATTTATTCATCTTATAATAATACCATAATCCACATTACTGATATAACAGGCACTGAGACCATTTCAAAAGCTTCTGGAGGGATGGTAGTGAAGTCTGACAGGATGGAATCTTCGCCTACAGCAGCGATGATTGCAGCGAAGAAAGCTGCTGAAGGTGCAAGGGAGAAAGGCATCACAGGCATCCATGTAAGGATCAAAGCACCTGGAGGGCATAATGGCCCTAACAATCCTGGTCCTGGTGCTCAGGCTGCTGTCAGGGCTCTTTCCAGGATGGGCCTGAGGATCGGTGTCATTGACGACGTCACTGCTGTGCCGCATGACGGCTGCAGGAAGAAAGGCGGTAAAAGAGGCAGAAGGGTTTAATATGGATATCAAGCTTATAGACAAGGAGAATGGGAGGATTACGTTTGCTGTTACAGGGACCTCGCCTGCTTTTGTCAACATGATGAGGCGTGCCATCATTGAGGAAGTCCCCACAATGGCCATGGAAGATATCGAGATAAGGCAGAACTCATCTGCGCTTTATGATGAGATGGTTGCCTTGAGATTGGGCCTCATCCCTATGAAGACTGATCTGGATACGTATAACGTCAGGGATCAGTGCACGTGCAGCAATGAAGGTTGTGCGAAGTGCCAGGTCAAGATCACGCTTAAGGCAGAGGGTCCGGGAACGGTGTATGCATCTGATTTGCAGTCAAAGGACCCGGCCATTGTTCCTGTTTTCCCGAAGACCCCGATATTGAAGCTGATCAAGGAGCAGTCCATCGAGCTCGAGGCAACTGCAGTTTTGGGGAGAGGGAAGGATCATGTCAAATGGGCGCCTGCTCTTGCCTACTATAGGAATTATCCTGTTGTCGACATAAAGGGCGCCGAGAAATGCGTCAAGGCGAAAGAGGTTTGTCCGGCTGATGTCTTTGATGTTAAGTCAGGCAAGCTTTCAGTGAAGAATCCTGAAGCCTGCATACTCTGCGGCGCTTGCGTTGATGAATGCGATGGCATAAAGCTGAACATGGATAATAAGGATTTCATTTTTACGATCGAGCCTTGGGGTCAGTTGCCTTGTGATGTGATTGTTCAGAAGGCATCTGAGATTGTCAACCAGCAGTTTGATGAGTTTGTCAAGCTCCTCTGATGCGGGAGGCGAAGCAGTTTTCGCTTTCGTGATTAAATGAGTCAGCGGGGCTGAAGCAAAGCGCGAGTCCCGCTTGAGCGCGGTGTCGGCTGACGCTTCAATTGCGGGGGTAGCAAAGTCTGGTCAAATGCGCAAGGTTGAGGGCCTTGTCCCTTAGTGGGTTCCTGGGTTCGAAGCACAATCCCTCCGGGGTTGTGGGAAAGTCCCAGCTCCCGCATGAACTCCCGCATCAATATACCTAAGGAGAATATGCATAAGGAGAGTCAAGGAAGATCAAGAAGGATATAAGGAAGAGAGCATGAGAAGGACAGGACCGATGAATCGGAATGCGAAGAGTCTGATTGATTCGCTTAGGAAGCTCTCTATCGAGCAGAAGGTCAATATCTGGAAGAGGATTGCTTCTGATCTTGAGAAGCCTTCACGCCAGAGGAGGATTGTGAATCTTTCTAAGATAGACCAGTATGCTAAGGAGAACGAGACTGTCATTGTCCCTGGCAAGGTCCTCGGTAATGGCGAGCTCTCTAAGAGTGTCACAGTTGCTGCCTTCTCTTTTTCAGAGCAGGCTAAGGACAAGATTTCGAAGAAGGGATCATTTTTATCTATCAATGAGCTGGCCCAGAAGAATCCGAAGGGCTCAAGAGTGAGGATTTTAGGATGATTGTCGACGCAACTGACCTGATTGTCGGAAGGATGGCGACTAGGATTGCCAAGATGGCTTTGTTAGGCGAGAAAGTGGATGTCGTCAACTGCGAGAAGGCCATAATCACTGGAAGCAGGAGGCAGATCCTTGCGAGGTATTTCCAGAAGAGGAATTTCGGCGAGCCTTTGAAGGGCCCTGTCCAGTTCAGGATGCCTGACAGGTTTGTCAGGAGGATAATCAGGGGAATGCTGCCTCACAAGAAGGAGAAAGGAAAGGTCGCTTTCAAGAGGATCATGTGCTATATTGGTGTTCCTGATGAGTTCAAGGACCAGAAGCTCGAGACTTTTGAGGACGCAAATGTCAGGAAGATCAAGAACACTAGATTTACTACCATACTGGATATATCAAGGGAGATAGGTGCTAAGATATGAAAGTCGTTCATGTTGCTGGTAAGAGGAAGAGGGCTATCGCTAGGGCCACTGCTCGTGAGGGCAATGGTGTCATCAGGATGAACAGGCAGCTGATTGATACCATCGAGCCTGAGATGTACAGGCTCAGGTTGAGGGAGCCTCTGCTCTTGGCAGGTGATCTGGCTGGGAAGGTTGATATCTCTGTCAATGTTATCGGCGGCGGAGCTTCAGGCCAGGTAGAGGCTGCTCGTCTTGCAATCGCAAGGGCTCTTGTGGAGTTCTCTGGCAAGGATGTTCTTAAGAATAAGTTCTTGGAGTATGACAGGAACCTGCTTGTCGCTGATGTGCGAAGGAAAGAGACCAGGAAGCCTAACGATTCCAAAGCAAGGGCCAAGCGCCAGAAGTCATACAGGTGATCTGATGATAATTCCGATAAGATGCTGGAGTTGCGGAAAGCCGGTCGCTCATCTCTGGGATGAGTATGAAGAAAGGGTCAAGAAAGGCGAGGAGATCAAGAAGGTCCTTGATGACCTTGGTCTCGAGAGATATTGCTGCAGGCAGACTTTCATGGGTCAGGTCAACCTGATTGACATGGCTGCCAACTTCAAGAAGTTCTGATTGAGGATTTTGTTTTTTTCGGATCTTCTTCGCTTTTTGTTTATCTTTATGGTATTTCTCTCGTCAGTACCGGATTTTTTGTAGTTTCTCTTTTATTTTTTCGTCTTTTTCCTGCAAACTTTCTTTAATAGCCTAATTATTGATTAGGTCATGTCCTTTTTGAAGTATCTGGCTGTTGTTGTATCAGGTTTTTCCTTAGCTGCGTGTCTTTGTCAGGAACCAAAGCAATACTTTGATCTCATGGAAATTTATGATGATAGACATCTTGAAAGCATCGGAAGAGGTTGCGGCTGCATTGATCGCATCGAAGGCACAATTGCCCATCTCATTACAGAAGATTATTATTCAGTCTTCTTTGACTTCAGGGTTGTCAGGCTTGACAGGTATTATAGGGAAGGTGACTGTCTTGATATGGTTTGTTCTCCTGAAGGCATCCGGCTTTTTTATGATGAGAAGAAAACCATGAGTCTGAAGAGTGATATTGAACACTTGATTGATAAGCTTAAGGCTAGAGAGTGATTAACTGATCTGCACTGGTGCTTTCAGCACAGATGGTTGTTTACCTAGATAACCTTTATAAATTATCTGTCGTTTCTTTTCTCTTATGGATTCCAGTTCAATCGAATCAAAATGGAAGAAGAGGTGGGATGAAGCCAAGCTGTTTGAGGCAGAGGCTCATCCTGGCCAGCCTAAGTTCTTCTTGACCTTTCCTTATCCTTACATGAATGGCTTCATGCATCTCGGTCATTTCTATACCCTGATGCGTGTTGAGGCCTTTGCTAGATTTAAGAGGATGAAAGGCTTCAATGTTCTTTTCCCTCAGGGCTGGCACTGCACTGGTTCTCCTATTGAGTCTGCTGCAAAGAGGGTCCAGGAGAATGAGCCTAAGCAGATAAAGATACTCAAAGACATGGGTTTCAATGATCAGGACATCAAGAAATTTGCTGATCCTGAGCACTGGGTCAATTTCTTCCCAAAGGAAGCGATGGAAGACTACAAGAGTGTAGGCATGTCTGTGGATTTCAGGAGGTCTTTCATAACCACTTCCTTGAATCCTCATTATGATAAGTTCATCAGGTGGCAGTTCAACAAGCTCAAGGAGAAGAACTACGTCGTGAAAGGGAAGCACCCTGTTGTGTGGTGCCCTAAGTGCAATGGGCCTGTCCCTGATCATTCCAGGATGGAAGGTGAAGGGGAGACTCCGCAGGAATATCTCTTGTTCAGGCATAAGCTTGACGACGGCAGATATCTCATCAGCGCAACTCTGAGGCCGGATACGGTTCTTGGTGTCACGAATCTCTATGTGAATCCTGATGCTGATTACATCGAGGCTGATGTCAATGGCGAGACCTGGATTTTAGGTGAGCCTGCAGCAGAGAGGCTCAAGGACCAGGAATACAAGGTCACTGTCAAAAAGAAGGTTAGGGGCCTGGAATTCATCGGCAAGAAGACAGAGGAATTCGGCAGCATCAAGGTTCCGATCCTTCCAGCAGCATTTCTCGATCCAAAGTTCGGCACTGGATTGGTCCACAGCGTGCCTTCTGACAGCGCCGACGATCTCATTGCATTGTGGGATCTGCAGAAAGATGATGCCACAATAAAGAGATACAATCTGAACCCAGAAGAAATCAGAGCCATCAGGCCCATCCCTATACTCAACACTCCAGGATTTGGTGACATTGCAGCAGAAGCAATGCTGAAGAAGTACAATATCACTTCCCAGAACCAGAGATCTGAGCTGGAAAAGATCAAGAAGGAGCTTTACAAGCTCTCTCACTTCACTGCAACTCTCAACAGCAGGTACAAGACTGGTTTCAGGAAGGATCTTGAGGGCTTGAAGGTCGAGGAAGCAAAGGAGATAATCACCGAGGAGCTCATCGAGAAGGGTTATGCCTCAAAGTATTATGAACTTACAGGGAAAGTAATCTGCAGATGCCTTACTCCTGCTATCGTCAAGATCGTCAGTGATCAATGGTTCCTTGATTATGCTGATCCGGGATGGAAGAAGCAAGTGCATGGTGCTTTCAGGGATATCAAGCTCTATCCTGATAAGTCTAGGCCTCAGTTTGAGTATGTTATTGATTGGCTTGCCCCTTGGGCCTGCACAAGGGAGTTCGGCTTGGGCACAAGGTTACCTTGGGATGACAAGTGGGTCATAGAATCTCTTTCAGACTCAACAATCTACATGGCATATTACACAATATCCCACATATTGAAGGACATCCCGATAGATAAGATCAATGACAAGGTCTTTGATTACATCTTCCTTGACAAGGGCCATAAGCCTGATGTCGATAATATAGAGATGATGAAGTCTGAATTCCAGTACTGGTATCCTCTTGATTTCAGGAACTCAGGCAAGGATCTGATTCAGAATCACCTGACCTTCTTTGTCTTCAACCACACTGCAATCTTCGATAAGAAATATTGGCCGGGCGGCATCGGAACTAATGGCTGGGTCACTGTTGATGGCCAGAAGATGTCCAAGTCTTTGGGCAATTTCATCCTCTTGAGGGATCTTCCTAAGAAGTTTGGTGTTGATGCATCAAGGATAACTGTCCTGAGCGGCGGCGAAGGCCTTGACGACGCGAATTTTGATTCTGAGATGGCATTTTCAGTCAAGTCTAAGCTTGAGAACCTGTTCAATTTCCTTGCAGAGAATTATGATAAAGGAAGAGATGAGACCTTGAGTGTTGATTTCTGGTTTGAGTCCACGATCAGCAGGATAATCAGGGACTCTGAGCTTTTGATGGATGAGACCTTGTTTCGCTCTGCTCTGCAGAAGATATTCTTTGAGATGCCTAATATCTTGAAGTGGTATCAGAGAAGGTCAAAAGAGCCGAACAGGCGCTTGATGAATAGGTATATTGAATCCCAGCTCATGATGCTTGCTCCTTTTGCCCCTTTCTTCTGCGAGGAAGTGTGGGAGAAGATTGGCAGGAAGCCTTTCATCTCAGTTGCTGAGTGGCCTAAGCCAGGTAGTGTTGATGATTCCTTGGATCACATGGAATCTATGATCGAGACCACTCTTGCTGACATCAGGCAGGTGCAGAAGCTTGCTAAGATTGACCAGCCAAAAAGGATTCAGCTTTTCATCTCTGCAGCTTGGAAGTATGATCTGTTCTTGTTAGTCAAGAAGAATCTCAGCGACACCAAGAATCCAAAGGATATCATTGGTGCTGTGATGCAGACTGAGCTTAAGAGGTACAGCAAGGATATCATGAAGATCATTCCAAAGCTCATCCAGAAAGCTCCGGAGCATGTCTTCAGCCAGGATGAAGAGTTGAAATATCTGCAGTCATCAGCTGATTTCTTCAAGGAAGAGTTTGGCGCCGAAGTGTCTATCATAAAAGCAGAAGATTCCAAAGAGAACAAAGCAGCTCAAGCCTCTCCTGGAAAACCTGCGATATTAATCGAATAATTTTATATTTTTCTGGACAAGGGTTTATTAACTATTAGTTTTTTAGATAGCTTATGGACTATTATTTTGATATATCAATATGGGTTGATTTGTTGGAGAAGCGAGACAAAAGAGGAGAATATTCTCTTAGATTATTGAAGAAGCTATTTTGCACTAGCCTTGAGTCTCGGTTGCAGTCTTTGGTCTGAGGACAAGAAATTGAAGCAGCAGGATTTCATCAATGTCTTATCAACAGAGGAATTGAAGGATATGTTGTAGTTCTCCGAATCCTTTGCCCACCATCCTCAATCGGCAAGAAAATTTCATGTGATGACTCCAAATTCGCCATGCGAATTTGTTCACTTTTTGGAATTTTTCTACATATCAACCTTAGGATGGATCCAGCTTAAGTATTAGTATTTTTTCATATATAATTATATTAAAACAATATTTATATATGTTTATCATTCTCCTTTCTGAAGGTGCTAAGATGTATTTTTATCCACTAGATTTGCCATCGTACGGATTTGATTTTGGTAATTTTGCGCCAGCTGTTGCTGTCAGGAATCCTGTGCCGCCATCTCCGCTTGAGCAAAGAATGGTTTTTCAGCTTGAGAACGAATTGGTGAATATTGCAGCCTACCATCAGCCATTGAAGAAGCTTCATGAGATTGCTTAGTTCTATAAATTTGGTTTTTAAGTAAAGGGCACGCCTGAGGATGGACTTAGCACAGACCTACTGGTTGACCCTGATATTTTCTCCTTTCCGCTACCCCGCAGACATCAGCCCTGAAGGTTAACGCTGCTGCATTCCTGCCCTGACGTGGTTCCCATCAGGACCGACCCTGCGGGACAGAAATTCATTGTCCGTACCAGGACCAATAAGCCTATCCTATGCCGCTCCTCAGGCTTCGACCCTGCCGTAAGTCCGGTTGCAGTTGCAGGGAGGGACTGGCTCCCCGGTCTAGCCCGTCTATTGGCAGATATGCACATTTTTAAAGGTATCTGTAAAGATTTATTAACTTCCCGGATAATATGCCTTTTATGTCAAGCATCATTTTTCTTGGAACCGGCACCGGTCCTGAGCTTGTCGGCAAGGGCAGTCTGACTTCTGCCGGCATTGTGATAAAGACCCAGAAGGCTCAGTTCCACATTGATCCGGGCATCGGCACCCTGCTTCAGGCCTCGAAGTACAATGTGAATGTTCGCGAGACAACAGGGATTCTTGTTTCTCATTGTCATCTGAATCATTCCAATGATCTCAATGCCTTGATATATGCAATGACACAGGATGGGTTGGATTCTACTGGCATTCTTGCTGCCCCTGTCTCTGTCCTGGGTTCTGAGGATAATTTGCCTGTGCTGCACCCCCACATGAAGAATCATATTGAGAAGATCTTCACCATGGAGCCTGGCAAGAGGATTGCCGTCGAGGATACTGAGATTGTTGCGTTGAAGGCAAGGCACTCGGATCCCTTTGCTGTCGGTTACCGTCTCATCACGCCTGATTTCAATGTTGTCTGCACAGGTGATACAGAATACTTTGGCGAGCTTGCAGAGCAGTATGCAGGCGCAGACATCATAATCGCTAACATGCCTTGCCAGAAATCATCGGAGAATAATCTCTGTCCTGATGATCTGATCAAGATCCTGGATAAGGTCAAGCCGAAGCTTCTGATTCTGACTCATTTCTCAAAGGAACTGTATCAGGCTGGCCCGATAAATTTTGCCAGGGAGATAAGGCAGGCAACAGGTGTCCAGACAATTGTTGCAAATGATGGCATATCGATTGTGCCAAGCACTTATTCTGATCTCAGCCAGAAGACACTCGGAAAATTCTGAATGCATATCCGGTTTTCTGTATTTCAGACAATCCATGTATGCAGATTGCAGACTTTTTATTTACCATATAGAAAAATAATTATCGCATAATTTTTTATATCTGACTTGAAATTTATTACATATGATATCAAGCAGATTATTGAAGAATTTAGGCATATCCTTGGCAGTTATTGGAGTTCCGGTTTTCTTGTCAGGTTTTATGGTAGAGGAAGGTGATATCCGGAGATATCTAATCTTTTATGCAGGCGGGATGATTTCACTTTGGGGCCTTATTATCTATTATTGGGCTCCAAGGTTAGATGAGGAGGATATATTGGGGTATTCTAAGGATGAAAAATCAGTCGGAAGACTGCTTGACAAAATCCATTATCAAAATTTAATCTTCAATCCTTCTGATAAGCCCATCAAGAAGAAGGACTTCATGCTTCATAGGGACAGGTACATGAAGAGATTATTCTTCAATGATGTGAAGAGAAGATATTTGTTTGTGATTGGTCTTGTTTGTTGTTTATCTGCATCGCTATTAGTCCGTATTGTGGGGCCTGTATATAATAGGGATCATCTGTTATCATTAGCTCTTTTTTTGCTTGGGATATTTTTGATACATCAAAGCATGAAAGAGTAGATCATCATGACTAGCCACATCACGCCATATCCTGCAAAGCAGCCCGCAGATAAGAAAGGCATTGCTGGATAGAACTTGTCTTTCTGGCTGAATATCAACAGGAGCAGCAGAGACAGCGCAGCAACAACAGAAATGATCAGAGCATACCATATCCCGAAAGATTTCATCACAACGCCTGTGAACAATAGGGGGAATGCGATGTCTCCTCCGCCGAGCACAGCTGTCCTGACACCTTCCATCTTCATCACACCTTCCTTGTGATGTTTCCTCGCATCTTTTGGTTTCTTCAGAGAATAGGGTATCGAAAGCCCCGCGAATACTTTTGACTTGACCTGGAATTTGGCAAGTGTCACCATATGTTTGCTTTTCCACACTGCATACATGTCATAGACGCTGATGCCGAGCAGGAGCATCACTGCTGCAAACATGTTCATCAATGGCACGAATATTGCCGCAAGCCCGCCATAGATGAACATCTCTGTAAGATTATGCACATAGATATTCGGGCGGTAGATTTTCCAGAGCGCAAGGCCTAATGCCAATATCACTGACCCGAGAAGCCCGTAGCTCACCTCGAATCTTCTTGCAAATGCATAGATTGATATCACCAGTGTTATCCAGACTGAGGCGAAGAACCACATTCTCCATATCCCGAACTTGCCGAATTTTATCAGCAACAGCACTAATCCGGTCCCGATGAGCACTGCAAAGAGTATGTACAGGAAGCTTGTGCTCTCTTCGACTTCCGGCCTTTCTACTCCGCCTGGCAGTGTGTACCATGTCAGGTTGCCGGTCTCTTCTGTTGTCTCGGCATCGATATACTGGCTCGTTATGAACAAACCCATGGCTTGCGACACAAGGAATATGCTCACCATTATCAGTGTTATTATCATGCTGTGCTTCATGGCACGAAAAGAATCCTTACTCTTTATTAAGTTGTTGGTGGATTTCAGGCTGGAAAGACCTTCTTTTTCCTAAGCTCTGTCAGAAGTTGCGGGTTTCTTTCTTTGATGAACAACAGTTCTATTCCCACTAATCTCCCCTCTTTGTTGAAATCCAATATAGTGTTCTTGTCAAGTTCCTCAGTAGATTGTATGGGGCTCTCTATGATGCTTATGTACATTGCATCTGCTTCTGTGTCATATCTGATTTTCATTTTATGAAATAGGTGGTTATAATCTTTATATATTTTTTCCTTGTATAGACCACTTTCAGGGTTTTTCCATTGAGTTGTTTTATTGCATAGAATTTGTGATCTTCTCTCGCCATTTCATTAGGGTATTTGATTGTCTCAATGATCCAGATTTTATGGATTCCTCTTTTGATGATCTGTCTGATAGCATGTTTTGTATATGCATATCTCATTATCTTTTCTTGATCATGCAGATTATTATGTATTTATCAGGAATTTTCGGATGTTTTTCAGATAGACTGGAGTGCTTTCTGATTCTTCTCCTTATTCTTCGCCATTTGGGTTATTTTCAGAAAAATTTCATGGATCAGGACCAATTTGCAGAGCAAATTGGATATATTCTGTTTTATCCATGAAATTTTCCATTAGAAATAAGCAGAAAGGCAGATCATCAGGCGAACCAGTAAAACTTAAAAACTATTAGGGCTTTCAATATCGAATGAAGCTTGCGCATAATGTTGAGGTGTCTGTTTTCATCAAGCCAGAGGATGATGGCCAGAAGACTGTTGATAAGCTGTGTTCCTTGTTCCCTTTTGATATCAAGGACGAAAAGCTAAAGAAGTCTGAGCTTTTCTACGATATCTCTTCTGTCAAGAGCTTTGGAGACAGGACAATCCAGATCCATAAGGTCGTCATCAGGAAATCAAGTCTCCTTAATCAGTTCCTCAAGCATCTGATGCACAGCCTTAGCCAGGAACAGAAAGAATTGATCGCTCGCCAGCTTGATTCAAGGGTTGATGATAACGGGAATTTTTTCATGAGATTGGATATTGAGAAGATTCTTCAGGACCAGTTCTGGATTTGTGATGAAGGCTCTTGTTTCCATATCCGCATCAATCTTGCCTCTTTCCCTAAGACAAAGGAGAGGGCTTTAGAGGTTGCCAGGCAGGTCCTTGCCTTGTAGCAAGAAAACCTTTTTAAATACAATATATTCTTTATAAATCCATGGCTGGCGATTTTGAAGTGACCCCTTGGGAAGTCAAGGGTGATATTGATTATGGGAAGCTGATTAAGGAGTTTGGCATAAAGCCTCTGAAAGGTCTGCCTGGTGAGTTCAATGAGAACATACTTTTCAGGAGGAGCACCATCTTTGCTCACAGGGATTTCAATAATATACTTGAAGCCAGGAACTCAGGCAAGCCTTTTGTCATGATGACAGGTCTGATGCCCACTGGAAAGTTCCACATCGGTCACATGCTTCTTGCCCAGCAGATGGTTTTCTATCAGGGCCTCGGCGCCAGGATTTACATCGCTGTCGCAGATATCGAGGCATATAATGCAAGGGCCCAGTCTTTGGAAGAATCAAGGAAGATTGCTGAAGAGGAATACATCTCTAATTACATAGCTCTCGGCCTGAAGCCGAAGAACTGCAGGATCTATTATCAGTCGAATCGCTCAAACGATCAGAGGAGGGCCAATGCTTATTATCGTCTCCAGAACATCCTGGCGCGTCATGCCACTTTCAATGAGTTCCGCGCTGTGTATGGTGAGATCTCCCCTGGAAAGATGGTCTCAGCTCTGCTCCAGGCTGCTGATATGCTCCATCCTCAGCTCGAGGAATTTGAGGGTCCTGTCCCTGTTGTTGTTCCTGTCGGCGTGGATCAGGATCCGCATCTCAGGTTAGCGAGGGATATCAGCAAGCGTGCTCCTTTTAAGTTCATCCAGCTCTCCTCCACTTATCACAAGTTCATGCCTGGCTTGTCAGGCGGCAAGATGTCTGCATCTGACCCGAATTCATTCATTGCTCTTTCAGATCCACCGAAGATGATCAGGAGCAAGATAAACAAGTATGCCTTCTCTGGCGGCCAGTCGACAATAGAGGAGCACAGGGCAAAAGGAGGGAATCCTGATGTTGATGTTTCATTCCAGTATCTCAGCATGTTCTTTGAGCCTGACGACAGGAAGCTAAGGCAGATCCATGATGATTACAGGTCAGGCAAGCTCTTGACAGGTGAGCTGAAGGCTCATCTGATTGACAGGATGACAGGATTCTTGGATGGTTATCAGGATAAGCTGGTCAGGGCCAGGGATCAGATTGATAAATATATTGATTGAGGTGGTAGTATGGGAAGGAGATTTGCGCCATTGAGCGGGACTTTTATGATTGCGTCCATTATTGGTTTTTTCATTTCAGTGTTCATCTTGTGGAGGATAGAGGGCTGCGCGAGCTGTCCTACATGGGCATTCACTTTCGCGATCCTGTTTGCAGTGATGTTCCTGGCTTCCATTGTCTCCATGACCCACGCACCTTCTGAGGCGGAATTGATGCTTGACGAGGAGGCTAAGAGGATCTGGCGTGAGATAAAGAAAGAGGATTTGCATAAGGATATTAAGCCTGCAGAGGCGAAACCCGGGCCCTCGAAGAAACTGAAGGCAAAGCCAGGTAAGACTGATGTCAGGAAGGCTGAAGCCAGGAAAGCTAGATCCGGGAAAGCCAGATCCAGGAAGGCGAAGGCCGGAAAATCATCTTCGAAAAAGAAGAAGTGAAAGAAGAATTAGATGGATAAGGTCGCAGTCCTCGGATCCGGCATATTCGGTTTTGTGCTTGCCAGGCATATCTCTCTTCTTCATCCAGGGACAGATGTCTTCATGTATGATGTTGTCGATAAGATAATAGACCACCTTAAGCAGCACAGGTCTCATCCTGTCCATCTGAAGAGGATAAGGCTTCCGGATAACATCCATCCGACCTCTGATCTGAAAGAGGCTGTCGATGGGGCAAGTCTGATTGTTGCAGCTGTTCCTGCCCAGTTCATGAGGTCTGCCTGCAGGGATTTTGGCCCCCACATAACCCGGGATGTGATCATACTTAATGTCGCCAAGGCCTTGGAGTTGAAATCCCATAAGCGCATGTCTGAGGTGTTTTCTGAGGAGCTGAAGGATGTCCCTCACATGGTCCATTTTGCGATGCTGTCCGGAGGGATGATAGCTCAGGAGGTTGCCATGGATTGTCCCCTGTTCGCTGAGGTTGCCTGCGAAGAGATAGGTGTGGCAGAGCAGCTTCAGCATTTCCTTTCCAGTCCCACCCTGAGGCTTTATACTAACACTGATCTGATCGGTGTGGAGCTTGCAGGCGCTTTCAAGAATGTCGTCTCTATCCTTGCAGGCATCTCAGACGGTCTTGGCTATGCTGCAGGCACAAAGGCTGCTCTGAAGGCCATCGCTTCCGGCGAGATTGAGATCCTTGCCGGGAAGATGGGTGCAAAGCCGCATACCTTCTCTAACAAGACTCTTGCCTGGGAGGCTGACCTCTCGACTTGTGTTTTTGGAGATTCGCGGAATCGTTATTTCGGCAAGCTCATAGGCTCAGGTTTCTCTGTGAAGGACGCTCTTGAGGAGTTGGAGCAGGAATCAAAGAGGGCTGAGGGCTATGCGACATCAAAGGTCATCCATGAGGTCATGTCAGAGCATGGTCTTGATCTCCCTCTGCTCGATAGCATATATGCTGTGCTTTATGAAGGTAAGAGCCCAAGTGTTGCTATCAGCGAACTTATGACAAGGGAGTATGAGTCAATTGGATAATCTGGAATCCAGGCTTGTCTTTGCCGGACCTTCTCTTTCTTCTGTCAGTTTTGAGGATGATTATTTCAGGGCAGATTATCATTGGATAAGTTCTGGGGCAAAGAGGGTCTTGCAGAGCATGAATCCTAGGAATACGATGCGTCGTCTGTTCTGGAAAGCCAAGGAGCTGTATGGCTGGAGGGTCAGGCAGAGGAAGACCTTATCTATGGAGTGTAGTCTGGAGAAGGTGGTCGCTTATGGGAAATCGATTGGTACACCCAAATCCGACGAGGGTGCCCTGTCATACTCTGAGCCAAAGATGGATGAGCGCACAAGGTCCTATGCGAGGGTGACCCAGAAGATTCTCTCTGCCAAGAGGATGAGCAAGAAGATAGCATCCTTGACTGCAATGTACCTCAATGAATACATTAAGAGAAGCAAGTATGCGAAGTCAAGGGATTACTGACCGGCCTTTCCGCTCGTCGATATGGCTATCATGTCATATGTGGCAAGGTGCATTATCCTGCATATCTCTGTCATGTAGGACAGTATCACTGATGCTGCTCCGCGAGTTTCTGCCATCATGTCCTGCAGTTCCATGTAGAGCTTGTATCTGATCTCATTATGCACCTTCTCCAGTTGTGGTATGTTCTCTGCCAGGAAGGATGTGTGCATTTCTGCATACTCTCTCTTGATCTGCCTGAATCCCTGCATGATCTGCTTTGATATCTTCGGTTTGTGCTTGTCAAGATTCCGGTATAGGTAGAGCACGCTTGTCTGGATGGCATTCAGCATGAAATAAAGCTCCCAGTAATAGTTGACTCTCTCTTCTGTGAACCTTTTTTTTGAGATGTTCCTTCTGAGGAAGTTGGTGTATTGTGTCATCTTCTCATCCCATTGCTCGAAGTGTTTTGTCTTTTCATATCTTGCTTCTTCAATGTCCTCTTCGGTCTGGTCAAGGCTTTCCATTGTTATCTGGAACATCCTTTTCAGAATCGTCTGCTGCTTGTCTTCGCTGGGCTCTGTCACACTTTCGATTACTGTTTTCTTTTCGCTTGTCTCTGTGATCTCGAAACCTAGGAGGTATCTGCTGATGATCTTTTTTATCTGGCTGTGGTGTTCTTTCTGGTGATGGATTGTTATCCTGTCATATCCGAAATTGTAGAGCGTGTGTATCCTTATCCTGATGAGCGGGAATGTGTCATCCTCTAGCTTGAGTTCGCATTCCTTCTTGCCTCCTCCTTTTGCAGATATCACTAGCTTGCTTCCTGATTGGTCTAATTCAATCTCATCTCCCTGTTCCAGCCCTCTCTGCTCTACCCATTTCTTTGGCAGGGTTATTGTGAAGCTGTCTTTTTGCTTGATGAGGCTTCTTTTCATGGATTCCGGGATATGTCTAGTGTATTTAAATTTTATGAAAAAACATATGTGGAATATGAAATATACGGGTTACATATATTAATATTATATTTATCTACTGTAGAGAAATAAAAATTCCCAAAGCTTTGTTACTCTGGGTAACAACAATTTTGGGCAGGCGAAATGGGTGTGGGGATATGGATATAAAAGAATCCGGGCATGATTGCATAGGACAGAAGAGATATGACCTTCCCTTGATTTTAGTAGGATTGGTCTGTGCTTATTCTTTGGCTGTCGGTTATTGTATGGATCCAGATGATACTATCGATAAGAGACCTGTAGCTGTTCAGGCATCTCCTACTATTGACGATGCTGTGCAGGATGATTATCAGGTGATGAGATGAACCCATTAGGCGATAGCCCGATGAGATACCAGCCATGCGGTGATGATACCGGCAGGATCGGTTACAAGGAAGCCAAGTTGCAGTATGAACGGAAATATCACACTGCCAGGATAGTCAACTGGTTGATTGTACCTGCCTTGATAGTGGGCGGCATTGCAGGTTATTATCTGCGCGGCTGCATTGATGACAGGGTACAGGAGCAGTCTCAAATATTCCTGCAAGAAGAATCTCAGAGCCATCAGGTGCCAATCATGGAATACAAAGGTGATGCAGAGTGAGACTGGGATATGTGAGGCCTGAGCTGAGGAAAGTTATCGGTCAGCGTGACATGACACTTCCGGCTGACCTTGATGAGATTTTCCTCATGTGTGTGGACAGCGGGTTGCCAATTAATTCCTACAAAAAGAATCAGGTTTTGTATAAACCTCATGCAGGACATGTCCCAGAAGGATATGTCTCAGGATATGATCAGGGTGTTTTGAAATGATGAGGCGCCCGATCCCTAGATGGTATGAGTCTGCATACAATAAGGGCCGTGTCAGTGTGGATTATGAGCATTTGATTGATGCGCTCAGTGGAGCATTGGAGAGGCCTGGATCAAAGGATCGTGTGAAGATGATCTGCAATCAGGTTGGTCTGAAAGACAGGGGTATTTATCTGCTCTTGGATCATGCTCGCATTCACAGGCACCTTCCTGATATGCCAGAGCTGAGGGAGCTCTCTTTGGAATACACTGTCTTGGACACCATGAGGGGTTCATGCGATAGGAGGGATTATTTTCCTGATCTGAGGTTTTGGGATGGAAGCTCCTGAAGGTTACAATCATTCTATAGGGTATGCTGAATTGATCAGTTATCTCTCTGCTGCTGATAAGATATACCGGAGCGGCGGATTGAAGTGGACCACCAAGGTTTGCTCTTTCTGCAACGTTCATGGCATATCATATGATGATTTGGGTGACATAGTGTCTCATGCTGTCAGGAATGGCCATCTGGACAACTCAGAAGGCCTTAATGGGATTTTGCTTGCGAGGCAGCAGAGGATGTCATCTGCCGAGACAACCAGATTGAGGAGATCAGAATGGATATGATGGATATGGTTCAAAGACCGTCATGGTATGACGGGAAGATAGGTTATTCAATGCTGATGTCTGTCATGAAGTTTGCAGTGATGCCTGACAGGAAACTGACTGTGGATGAGAAGGTTGCTGCATTCAGCTCGATCTGCGACCAGGCCAGGATAAGTTTTTATGATGGGCTTGATCTTCTGGTCTTCGCTCAGGAGCGTGGCCATCTGCCCGCAGATGAGGAGACTCATGATTTTATCAATGCTTGTCTTGATCCTACCGGTCTTTTGTATCCCTCAGCATCTTATCCCAAAGTCAGGTATGGATGAGAAATATCTGATGTTCCTCGCCGCTCTCCTTGCTGGAGTTGCGATGGTCCGGCGGGCATTTTGATTGTCAGTCAGAACTTGTTTTTCCTTGTTTTGTGAGCATCACTATATACTCTCTGAATCCGTATCTCTTGTATAGGCTTGCGGCTTCTGTGTTGAAATGGTAGTGCATTATCATGAGATCCCTGATTCCTTTTTCCTTGAACCATCTCAGGCATGCTTCTGTCAGCTTCTGCCCCACGCCTTTTCTCCTGTATTGTCTGTCGACATAAAGGTTGAACATGTGCCCTCTTTTATCATGCACGCACCATGCAGGGTTCTTCTGTATCTCTGCTGCTGCATACCCTATCGCTTTTCCTTCTGCTTCTGCCATGAAGAATGCTTTGTCCTTCTGCCTCATCATCTTTGCTAGTGTCGGCCCGAGATGTCTCACATAGGCTTTTTTTATCCTCCTGTCTCTCTCAGCTTCCCATAGGTAGAACTCTGTCCTTATCTGCTTCAGCTCTTCATAATCCCTTATGCCTGCTTTCCTTATGTCCACTCTTTCTGTCATCTCTCAGCCCTTGTCAAATTTCTCCCTGCACTTCTCTTCCTTGTAGAACACTGTGTGTGATGCCCGTTTGTCGAAGAGCAGGCCCGCGATCGGGATCGCATCTTCCTGTTCTTTTTCCATCCCCCTCTCTTTCATTATCTTCTCTGCATCATCAAGGCATTGCTTCATCATCGCATAATGCACTTGCGTCGCCTTCCTTTCTATTTCCCTCTCTTCCTCATCAGAAAGTGTTATCTCGACCCATTTAGGGTAAGAGCTTCCCTCTGTTGTCTTGGGGAAAGATTTCACGAATACCATGTTTTCACCCCCTGGAATGTGAGATTCTATTTCTTGACTTCGTCTTCAAAAAGTGTCTTTGATTTCTTGACTGCCATCGGAGCCTCGCCGCCGTGCCATGTGAACCTCGGCCTGACTCTCATGGCATACATCTTCTCGTTTGTGTCATCGAATATGATTGCTGCTCCTTTGACGCGCGGCAGGTTGTCGAGCAGGATTGTGAGGCCTTCCCTCATGTAGGACTGCATCAGCATTCCGAGCGCCTCGACATCCAGTTTTGCAGTTATCCTGTGCGCTATGACTGTGTCGCTTTGTGTCATGACATCTGTATGGATCTTTCCTGGCTGCTGTGATGCCAGTATCAGCGAGATTCCTGGCTGCCTTCCTTCCCTCAGTATCGTGACAAGGGCGTCTGTTGCTGCAGTCTTTCCTGTTACTGGCAGGAACTCGTGCGCCTCATCGATGACCAGCCATACCATGGGCATCTCCTGCGCCTTCTTGCTGATGTCCTCTTCGCCGAAGTAGTGCATTGTGGTGTGGATCTGGTCGAACTCCTCTTTCTTCCTTGCGACCATCCTTTCTATGAATAGTTTCTTTGAGATTATCCCGAGCACGAGCGCCTTGATGCTCCACCCTCCTGGCATTGTGGCATAGCATGACAGGTCAAGCACTGTCACTTGTCCTCCTCGCGCAAGATCCTTTATCGGTGTTCCTTTCTCTGAGAACACTCCCCAGTTCATTGTCCCCAGCAGTAGGTTTTCAAGGGCATCCTTTGTTTGCTTCTCTCCTCTCTCGTCTCTCATCACTGCATCGATTATGTCCTGTATCGAGAAATCACCCTTGTCTTTCTTGAGCTGGAGCACATGCCTTGTCAGCAATACTCCAATCGGGTCTATGTTTGTAAGCCCGAATGTCATGAGCCAGTCATCTATGTCAAGGTCTGATGGTTTTATTGAGAAAGGGAAGTCTGTCGGTATGCCTTCATCCTTGTATTGATAATAGTATTGGTCTGGTGTGAATATTATCGGGTTGAGCCCCACTGGCTTCTTGTTCCATTCCCTCAACAGGTCCTCATCTTTCTTGTTGGGATACTTCATTGTCCAGTAGACGCCCATTGTGTCTAGGAGGATGATGGAGATGTTCTGCCTGACTTCCTCTGGCATGTCTGATAATCCTTCAGCGATGACGCCCATGGTGTACGAGTTGTGGATTATTATGTCATTTGCCACAAAATTGTGCGCTTCTGGCACTGATATGTCATATACCTTGAATTCCCCCATCATCTCTTCTACAGAAGCTATCTCATCCCAGTAGATGTCTGATTCTGCCATCCTCTGGATGAATTCGTTTCCATCAAGCTCTGCGATCTGCAGCAGCTTCTGCCTAGAGGGAGCATATTCTATGGAGCTCCTTAAGGCTTTTGGTGTCGAGTATCCAATCACTTTTCCTATTGCAGCCCAGTTCTCTGGCCTGTACCTGTCCCATATCTCTTTTGGTATTGTGTCAAGGTTGGGATTCCTTGTCTTGCACTCCAGAAGTGCCTTTTCCTGTATCCTTCCTTTTCTTCCAAAGAATCCTATATCTTGCAGGAACTTGCTTACATTCTGTCCCTTGATCTCGATCTCATAGCTGATGAAATTCTTGTTATTCTTATCCCTGATCCTGTTTAGAACACCGAATCTCAGGAGCAGATGATGCACCTGCTTGATTATTCTTTCTGATGCGCTCGAATAAGAGATCCTGTAGTCATCTGATTTGTATATTGATCCATCGCAGGAGAATAGCCTGTTCAGGAATAGGCTGACCTTGTTCTTTGGCGCTGTGAAGATATCCTCTGGGATGAATTTTGTCCTTGAGTCTTTTTCATATAATCCTGCTCTCTCTATCCACTTCCTCATGCTTGATTTGGAGTCGAAGCATGAACCGGCCATGAATTTTCCTTTCTCATCCCTTTTTGCTTTGCATTTCCTTTTTTCATATCCGACGATGCGGTAATTATTCTCTCCATGGCTCTTTATCTCGAGTGATGGGTCAAGATCATGCACTGCCCTCTTGAAGTCATCCACGATCTCCGGATCCTTGTTTGAGAAGAGCACGAATCCATTCCCTAGGTGCCCTTCTGCTATGAGATATGCCAGTAGTTTTGCTTGATGCTCGCTGATGTCTTTTTCACCGAATACATCCATCCCTCTTGGGGTTGCAATCCTTGATCCCGCACCCAGGTCTTTTGCCTCTGTCCATCCGTTGATTGTCAGCAGCGGGTGCTCTGGCGTGAGTTTTATCTCCTTGCCTGTCCTGAGCCTTATTTTTAGGATCTTATTGACTGTCCTTTCGAAGAATTCATCTTTTGCTTTCTTTGTTATCTTGAGATCCTCATTTAATGCAAGGATTTCGTTATCATTATTCTTGAGCTCGTGGATGGGGACTGTCCTTCCGTCATTCAGTGTCACTAGAGTGTCCCCTGTCACGCACTTTCCCCCGCCCCTTTTTCCGCAGATGAACACGACATGCGTTCTCGAGATGTCCATGTATATCTTGTTTGAGAGCGATGTTGTCTGGCCCATCTTGACATAATGCTTTGCTATCAGGATAGTGCCTTTCATCCCGTATTTTTCCCTGTCAGAAGCATTCCTGCCGATGATTATGTCAAACATGATATTCCTTAACCTGTGAGATTCATTTAAAGCTTTTTAATGACTCAGGAGTAATCCCCAAACCTTATCATTTATAAATCAAGTTGATTTCAAGGCCTGATGCAATCCATTTAATGTTATTATATGTATCTAGCTTCCACAACCTTTATTAATGGCCCATAATACCAAATTCAGACTTTATAATATAAGGGAGTTTTTCCCTGCTGTTTTTCCAAAAAGAGCTGATTTAAGCCTTTTGAGATAGATAAAACCTTTTTTCAGCCTTTAATTAACCCAGCTCATAAAGGGGGGATATTGTGGAAAATCAAGAGAAATTGCCTCAGAAAGCATACAAGGAGACTTATATCTTTCCTGAGGATTCGCCATTGAAAAAAGTTCAGCCTGAGCCAAAACCAGAGGTTCAGCCTGAGCCGGAGATTGAGGAGATCAAAATCGAAGATAAGAAAACCGAGGATAAGAAAAGGGATGATAGGAAAACCGACGATAAGAAGGCTCCAAAGAAGGCCGGCAGGAGGATGCATAAGGCAGAGTCGCATGGTCCTGAGAAGACAGGGAAGAAGGAAGAGAAGGATTATACTCTCTATTATGCCTTGGGTGCTCTTGCGCTGATTGCCGTTGTTGTTCTCCTATATTTTTTCGCGTCACCCTCTGATCCAGGCACACTGGAGATGTGGGATGGCCGTGTGATCGCTGTCGTCAATGGCGAGGAGATCACAATTGATGATTTCAACACGCAGGTTTCGAAGATTCCTGTGTCATATAGGCTGTTTGTGACAAAGGATATGATACTTAACCAGACAATTATGGAGGCATTGCTTATTCAGGATGCTCATAAGAATGGCCTGACTGTTGATCAGGACCGGCTTGACAATCTGACAGCTGTCTGGGAAGCCAATCTTAAGTCTGCCATGTCAGAGGAGGAGCTTTATTCCACTTTGGACAGCCTGGGCATGACTTATGATGAATTCAGGCAGAAGAGCATAAGCCTTATCAGTGACCAGCTTCTGATATCAGACCTTTTCAACAAGACCGTCGTAAGCAAGCTGGAATTATCAGAGGATGATTTGAAAGGATATTATGATGAGAACAAGGGGACTTACTTTGTCGATGAATCCCTTGAGGTATCTCATATCCTTGTGTTGGGCGGTCCTCAGATGAATAAGACTGATGATGAGGCCAGGGAGATAATACTCGGGGTCGAGAAGAGGATCGCTGATGGCGATGACTTCTTCGGTCTTGTCAGGGAATACAGCGAGGATCCGGGAAGCAAGGATAATGATGGTAAGTATAATATCACAAGGGGCATGACTGTCAAGGAGTTTGAGGATGCTGCTTTTGCCCTTGATGTCGGTATGGTTTCGCCTATTGTCAAGACTCAGTTCGGTTATCACATAATAAAGCTGCTTGGCAGGACAGAGGCTCGTCAGATGGAGTTTGATGAGGTCAGGGATGAGATTAGGGAGCAAATGTTGTATGAGGCTCAGAAGACTGGGATCCCATTGTACATTGCAGGTCTCATGGATAAGGCGAAGATAGAATTATTTGCCTTCAACTCAGGGATACCCTCAATGGACATAACCACCTTCCAGCAGGTTGATCCGTCTGTCTGCACTGATGAGGATAACAGGACCATTGTCAGGCTTTACACTGTCTCTTATCAGGAGGCTTCTCAGTTCGCCGAAGCTGCTTTCAGGCAGGCTCTTGAGAGGTTTGACAGGTCTGGGGAGCTTTCAGCTTATGTCTGGCAGGTTGATACGAATGATGATGTCATGACCCCGGAGCTTGAATCAGCCATCCCGCAGGAGGAGCTTGATCTTTTCAGGAAGTATAATCCGGGCAATTCAGTGCCTGCTTACCTGATCGGCTGCAAGTACTTGAGGATTGGCAACGGCCATTGGGAGAATAAGGACATGGCTTCTGAGACTCTCGAGATTGAGGCTATGTTTGATGAGATCATCTTTGAGCTGGAGAATGCCGAGGCTTTCGCTGAAGCATCTCAGGACAATCCGTATATTATCCAGCCTGAAGCGCAATAATTAAATATTTCTTATTCTTTTTATATATGGATATAGTAAGAATGCAGTAAAAAAGGTGGTGGCATGTCAACTGTCTCAAGACTGAATAAGGAATTGGATATTCTCAATAAGCAGCTTTCTGCAGGTATCATAACAAGATATGAGCATAAGCGGATCACTTTCCGTATCCAGAAGAAGATCAGGGCTATTGCTCCGAAACATAGGAAAAAGGCAATCAGGAGAAAGCCGATAAAGAGAAAGGTTCATGGCAGGAAGATCCGGGTTGTAAAGAAGAGGAAATGATGATGGTCAGGAAGAAAGAGGAGAATGGGAAAAAAGGAGACAAAGGGGAGATGCCTTGGTTCGGCACTCTTGGTATGGTTTTGGTGCTTTTGGTTATCATAGGCCTGATTGTCTATTTTGGCAGGAGTGAGCCTTTTGTCCTGCCAGAGCAGGTCACTGATCCTTATGTCATTGTCGTGAAGTGCGAGGGCTGTGATACATCCACTATCACAAAATTTGCCAAGGAGCTTTTCCCTGATGTTTTTGTCTATGAGCTGCAGCATCCTTCTGATGATGCTGATCAGATCCTGGATGAGCTCGGTATTGATGTCCTTCCCGCATATGTTTTCAGCAGGTCGATCGCAGATCAGGAGAAGTTTCCTTCGATCCAGGATTCTTTTGCTGTGAGAGGGGGTTATTATGTCTTGAAGCCTGGCTCCAGCGGTGCAGTTTATTCTATAGGATGACTATGACGCCGCACGGGTTGATTTGATGATTTTCAGGCTTCTGCACATTGTCCACATAGGTTTATTGCTGCCTGCTTCAGCCGTCAATTATTTAAAGGATGCTTCTCATTCTTGGCCTTATGAAGGATCAGGTTTCATATCTGGAATTAGGATATATTGTCAGGGAGCTTCAGTTCTTGGTAGGTGGCAAGATAGACAAGATTTATCATCCGGATAAGTCTGAACTGCTTTTCCAGTTCCATGTTCCCTCAAAGGGCAAGAGCATTCTGAGGGTTCTGATACCTAAGGTCATTTATCTCACTTCTTTTAAGCCACATACAGATTCCCCTTCTGGCTTCTGCATGGCCTTGAGGAAGCATCTCAATGGCGCGAGGGTCAGGGAGATTGTCCAGAAGGGCTCTGAGCGTATTGTTGAGATCCTCTTTGAGAGGCCGGAGCGTTTGAGGGTTATCATTGAGCTTTTTGCAAAAGGTAATCTTGTGCTGTGCAGGGATGATTATTCCATAGTCAATCTGCTGAACAGGGATGGTGTGAAGACCGGCCAGAAGTATGAATTCCCCAAATACCAGGATTTCTCTGGATTGTCCAAGGATGAGTTCATCATTCTTTTGGGCTCTGAAGAGCTTGTCAGGGCTCTTGCCAATAATCTTTCTCTTGGTGGTATTTTTGCTGAGGAGATATGCTTGCTTGCCGGCGTCGACAAGAAGAAGGATGTCAGGGATCTCTCTAAGAAGGAGCTGGATGCTATTTTCAGCAGTTATGTGGATATGATCTCTTCTGTCCAGTCTGCTAATGTTGTTTTCAAGGATGATCTGCCTCTTCATGTGCTTCCTTTTCATCTCAGGTCTTTTGATTCATCTGTGAAGAAGGATTTTGCTTCATTCAATGAGGCCATTGATGAGGTCTTCACACAGAAGATAGAGTCTGCTTCTGTCAAGGAGGCTGTGAGATTGAAGTCTGCTGCGCTCGGCAAGATTGAGAGGACCATAAATATACAGAGGAAGCAGCTGGGTTCTTTGAAGGCAAGTGCCAGGAATGATCAGAGGGCAGGCGAGATGATCTATGAGAATTATCAGGAGATCGATTCTCTTCTGAAGGCGATAAGGGCTGACAAGAAGAAGCTTTCCTGGCCTGAGATGAAAGAGAAGTATGTTTCAGGCAAGGTCAGGGGCATTGACGAGAAGACAGGGAAGGTTGTCCTGGAGATTGAGGATGAGGGGCTGAAGGATGAATAGGTCTTTTTTTCTGAAGAGGTACAGGGAATTGGCAGGTGAGGATGCCGATAAGATAACAACTCTGCCTCAGTCGATCAGGATCAATACATTGCGCATCTCTGAGAAGGAGCTTGTTCCCAGATTGAAGTCAAATGGTATCCTGCTCGAGAAAGTCCCTTTCCTTAGGCATGGTTTTGTGGTGAAGAAGGCGAGGTTCTCTCCTGGTGCTTCTCCTGAGTATCTTCTGGGCTATTATTATCTGCAGGAGCTCGCTTCCCAGATCCCTGTTGAGCATATGGAGCTGAAACCGTCGCATACTGTTCTTGACATGGCTGCTGCTCCTGGCTCCAAGACGACTCAGCTCGCTCAGGAGATGCAGGATAAGGGTGTTCTTGTTGCCCTGGAATCCAATCAGTCGCGCATCCAGTCATTGAAGAATAATCTTGAGCGCTGTTTCATCTCAAACACGATTGTTTTCAGGAAGGATGCCAGGTTCGCTTTTGATCTCGGCATCGAGTTTGATCGCATTTTGCTTGATGCCCCCTGTTCTGGCAATTTTGCCAATGACAAGGATTGGTTCTCTAATAAGTCGCAGGAGTCTGTGAATGAGAGGGCGAGGACTCAGAAAGAGCTCCTCAAGGCTGCCCTGAAATGCCTTAAGCCTAAGGGCATATTGATGTATTCCACCTGTTCTCTTGAGCCTGAGGAGAATGAGCTGAATATCGGCTGGCTGCTGAACAAATATGATGATATCAAGCTTGAGAATATCAGCACGATCGGTGATCCCGGCCTCACAAGTGTTTTCGGCAGGGAATTGGATCCGGAAGTCAGCAGGTGCAGGAGGTTATGGCCTCACAGGACTGGCACGCAGGGCTTTTTTCTGGCCAAGGTCAGAAAAAAATGAGAAGACATTGTTTCTGCATTCCTGGTGAAGGCTTCAGTGATTCTCTTTGTAGTCTTCAAGGCACTGTTCTGAGCAGAACCACATTATCTTGCCGTCGATCTCTGTCTCGACTGTGTTCTTCTCGTCAAGCTTTGCTCCGCAGTTCCTGCACTTTGCGCTTTCGCCGTCCATCTCTGCCCCTTTCATGAATCCTTCTTCCTCTGGGCTTATCTCGTCATCATCGACGAGCTCTTCCCTTTCCTCTTCATCATATATGTCTGCCATTTTCGATGGCTTATGTATCTGCCATATATAAATCTTTTCTGGTTCGCCTTATCCCATGCCTTGCTTATCAACATGCATGAAAATTTCAAGGGATATACTTGGTTATATCCAGATTCGCATGGCGAATCTGGCCCTGACCCTTTGAAATTTTTTCTCTGATCAATGAGCAAGGCAACGGATTCACAGGACTCCCGGAAGATTTTTTCATTTATGGTCTGTTTTCATAAGATATTTTTCAGATCCGGAAGTGATTCAGAATTCGGGAATTTCTTTCCAATTTCTTTGCCAAACTCTCTTTAAGCATTGATCGATATCATATCCCATCAACCATTGAGGTGGTAATATGAAATCGAAACTAGGAAGCAAGCGTGTTGAGCAGCTGAAGAAGATGCCGATCATCCAGAACAGGGTGTTCAAGTCACAGGATGGCAGGTTTCTTGTTCATACCACAAGCATCACGCACATAAAGCCTGTAGAGTATTATGAGAAGGTGCTCGATTCTGAGCCTGATGAGGCAGAGGATTTTTTTTAGTATGTCTTCTCTGAGATGGGAAGTATCCATATGTGAACTGCACAATGATGGGGTGTTTTTCAAGGTGACAAGACAGATTCCTGATCTGGGAGTTTCTGAGACTAGATTATTCAATGTGAAGGATGATGCCCTTAAGCAGTTCTATGAATGGCTATAATGATTTTTCTTTTAATATTTTTATCAGTTCAGGCTGGTTATGATGATATATGTCAGGAATATCCAGCGAGATGATTTTTTTCTTGAGATATATTTTTGGGAATCTTTTTCCTATCTCTTCCCTTTGATGGTCTTCCATGACAGCTATCATGTCAGCCCATTCAAGCTCTTCTTTGCTCACTGGATTATTGTTGAACAGTCCTGCACTCTTGGTGGAATATTTTTTCCTGAGCACTTCTTCAGCTGTCTTGCTCCTGTTCTCATTCTGGTTGCAGATGAATAATACTTTCATTGTTTGTTCATTTGATAGATAATATTTAATTTTAAGCCCTATTTATTATTTACAATATTGAAATTAATTAATAAGAACTTAAAATGCTTCTTTTCACATGATAAGAAAAGGTGGACAGCGATCCATGGTTCCCGTTCAGAGAACAGTACCACATGAAACGTGGGCTTGCTTGACTTTGGTGTTCGAAATGAGTACCAGTAGAACCAAGCCGCTATGGCCGTCCAGCACTTATTGGGAAATAGCTCCTTTATAAAGATTGTTGAAAATAATTAGCTTTTTATCTTTTAATATGAAAGATAAATGAAATCATTTCAAGAGTGATGTGATGCACGGCTTGTCTGGATAGGCGATTCTTGTCGCCTGGCAACCCCCTTGGCAGAGCCTTTCGTATTCACAGGAAACGCAAGCCCCTCCTTTTTGATAGGAGTTCTGCAGGAGACTTGTATTTATGACAAGCCCTCTACCTTTCTCATATATACCGATCTTCCTGTCAAGCATAAGGGTGCAAGGATACACATCGCCTGAAGTATCAAGTACAAAGAATTTTTCTCCTGCACTGCAATACATCCCTCCCGATGTCGCAATTGCTTCATCTCTTCCAGCAAAATAGTCAACTATGTGTGATCCGAAGAAATTTGGGCCGCAGTTTCCGAAGAAGTTGAGCTTTATGTCTCTGCCATCTCTCAATCCTATTATGGTTTGTATGGCCTCTCTTCTCTGGCTCTCATCCAATTCAAGATATTGTCTGTTGGATATCCCCCTTCCAATTGGGATGAAGAACAGGAAGTTGGCCTGTGAAACACCATTCTGCTCAGCAAGAGCCACGATTTTCGGTATCTTCTGATAATTTAGGAGGGTCAGTGTTGTTTCGGTCTCCACTTCAAATTCCTGTCTTGCCATCGCAAGAGCCCTGATTGTCCTGTCAAAAATCTTTATATTGAAGTATCTATTCTGTGTCTCTGCATCAGGACCGTGAAGGCTTATCCTGACCTTGGTTATTCCGACATCCTTAAGCTTATGTGCGACATCTGGAAAATTTATCCCGCTCGTGATGATATCCTTCTTGCCAATCACCTTGTAGAAGTCGAGTATCCTTGTGTCCAGGGTCTGTTCGCCACCTGCCGCCTTGAATTTAAAATCCTTCAGGTCCTCTATGGCAGAATAGAAAAGCTCTTCATTGAACCCTGGTCTGTTTCGGCCAGCCATACAGTAGCAAGCAAGGCATTTCGAGACACATTGGTATGTTGTGAAGAAGAGCACAATAGGTTTCTTCTTTGCTTCTACCTCATCCCTTTTCTTGATAAGTGTATCTAGTTTTGGCATTTTTATCATCCTCCATATGATTCAGAAGTTTTTATCGAATCAGCATCTCAAGGAGAAACTTCTAGATGAAGAAAAGACAATGAGATGCAACTACCGCATATGCCAGAATACAAATGTGGGTGGGTATGTAGTTGTCATGATATTATATACGCATTCATAATATAAAAAACTTTTGGTCAGCTTGGCTATGTCAAATTGATATGTCAGAAATATACCACTGGTCTATCTGACCAGTGGACAAAGTCCTCACTCAGTTTTTGCAATGCGGCATATTTTTAGTATGATTCTGAGCATGATCAAGAACCGCAGGAATCTGTCCTGCTCCAGCATGCCACCGGTCTGTGACCTGTGGTTCTTGATAAAAAAGAATTTTAGTTTATGTTGTCACACCATAACTCATTGCTATTGCATCCTTCATGAGTTTGTGTATTTGTTTGCTGTTATGATTTCATCTATGGTCCTGCTGAGGAGCATGTAGAATCCTATTGTACAGCGGACTGTTACCATGCCAAGAACATGCAGCAGAATAGCTGATTATCTGTTGGATCTATACCACTCCACAAACTTCTTCATACCTTCAGCAAAAGAAGTGGTGGGTTTATAACCCAACAATTTCCCTGCCTTTGATACATCTGCATAGGTCATTGAGACATCCCCTGGCTGCATCGGCATCTTTTTTATGATGGCTTTCTTGCCGACCAGGTTTTCAACAATAGAGATGAACTCCTTGAGAGAAACAGGATTGTTATTGCCCAGATTTATTATCTCATAGTCAAATTGTTTGTCGATGCAGGCAACTACGCCAGAAACAATGTCAGCAATATAGGTATAATCTCTTTTCGTGCTTCCATCCCCGAACATTGTAAGCTCTTTGCCCTCTGTTACCCATTGGACAAATTTGTATGGTGCCATGTCTGGCCTTCCGCGGGGGCCATAGACAGTGAAGAAGCGGAGGCATGTGCACTTTATTCCATAGAGATGATGGTATGTATAGCACATTAATTCTCCTGTCCTTTTTGTTGCTGCATATGGTGATATCGGATGCTCCACATTGTCTGTTTCAGAGAAAGGCACCTTGTCCCTATCCCCATACACTGAAGATGATGATGCGAACACGAAATGCTTCACAGAGAACTCACGTGCACACTCAAGAAGGTTCAATGTCCCTTTCACATTAACTTCTTCATATAGCAGCGGCTGTTCAATGGAAGGTCTTACCCCGGCGCGCGCGCCAAGGTGACAGATGACATCTATCTTGTGCTCGACAAATATGCCTCGCAGAAGATCATGTTCTGTGAAATCCCCTTTCACAAGCACAAAATTCTTCTTGCCGATATTGTGCTGGATATTCTCATGTTTGAAAGAGGGGTCATAATAATCATTGAAGTTATCGATACACACAACCTTATCTCCTCTGGAGATGAGCGCATCGCATACATGGCTTCCTATGAATCCAGCTCCGCCTGTTACTAGTATTGTTTTCATCTTACCCTGATATAGTCTTGGATATTCCCTAGGTCTATCCTGACCTCTTCCATCGGTTTGTTGATATGATAACAGAACACACTCCTGCCATTGTCAATCAGCCAAGGTATGATCTGGCCGATATTTTCCCTGTTAGGAAGATCATATCCTCTTAGTACAGGTACATCTTGTCTTGAGACAAAATATACTGGCAGCACAGCATTGGTTGACTCAGGATTTGCAGGTTTCTCGGCAAATTTTATGATTCTGCCAGATGCATCAAGCACTGCCATGCCCCGTCTGTGCATCTCTGACTCTTGTTCATTATAGCTGACAGAGCATGTTCCATGCTCTTCAAAGAACCTGTACACATCCCTGAAATCGAATCTGAATATGCTGTCTGATGCGCAGATTACAACATCATCCTGCGGATCTGCCTGTTCCAGCGCAGACAGGAGTGATTCTATGGCTCCTTTGTCTTTGAGATAAGTATTATTTCCATCGCTATACACCTTTACTGGCTTACCTTTTCCCCATTCCTCAAAATCTCGCTTGAAGAATTCATTTGTTATGACATATACCTCATCAACTTGTGGTATTGTTCTTATTGATTCATAGACATGGTCCATGACAGGTCTTCCATCCACTTGTAAGAATGCTTTCTGCTTCCTGTCAACTTCAGGTCTCAACCTTTCATACAGGTCAGGGTCTGCGCTTTCAAGCTGATGGAGCGTGCTCTGCATCCTTTTTCCGTAGCCTGCTGCCAGGATTATTGCTTTCATCTGCCGACACCTATGTAATTGAATCCTTCCATGTCTGATGGGTTGTATATGTTCCTTCCGTCGACAATATTTGCCTTTCTCACACTTTTCCTGATTTTCTCGAAATCTAGTTCCCTGAACACATCCCACTCTGTCAGAAGGATTATGCAGTCTGTATCTTCAGCTGCAGAATAAGGGTCATTATGATATTTTATTTCAGGCATTATCTGTTTTGCATTATCATTCGCAACCGGATCAAATGCATGCACTTCAGCCCCTTCAGAACTCAATTGCTTGATTATCTCTATTGACGGTGCCATCCTCATGTCATCTGTCCTTGGCTTGAAGGCCAGGCCCCATATCGCGATCTTTTTCCCTTTGAGATTGCCGACGAGCTTCTTGACTTTTGGTACTATGCTTTTTTTCTGTCTTTCATTTGTTGAGTGCACTGCCTCTATTATGCTTGCGTCGCATCCATGCTTTTCGAGTGTATGTTTTAATTCAAGCACGTCTTTTGGGAAGCAATTGTGGATCAATAAACCGGAAGATACAACCAAATGAGAATTTGAAGTTTCTACACTGTAAACATCACCGAAATAATCTTCTTTTTCAATCTTACTGACAGGTACAAGTGCATAATTCGGTTTAAGTTTGTGCCCACTAGGTCTGATATTTCTTTGATATTCTTTTGCAATCTTTTTGTATTTATCCCATTTTTGTCCAAAAAAGGGACCGAGCTTATTTATGTTGTTTATCCCGTTTATTCTGACTATATAAGCTGGAACTGTGGATTTATTCATATACTTATTTTGAATTGAGGCCATGAATCCGCAAATTTGTAGCAAGACAACAAAAGAATGCCCCAATTTTCTGCTTACAGTTGCATACTCTATATTGAGGTTTTTGCCCTTGTTTAATCGTGTAATGCTTCCATCTCCTCTTAACAGTCCTTTTATGAATTCTAATTGCAGTTCTTTCGGCAATCGGAAAATATGGGGGGGTATTTGTTTTTCATAACAATTGCTGCCGCATTGTAAGACCTCTTGAAAAAGATATGCAAGGATATTGGATGAAACAATTATTGAATGGCTATTTCCAGAAATCCTGTCAAGATTTTTTATTTTAAGTCTTGTCAGGATAGTTTTCACATCTTTTATATATTCTGTTTCATGGGATCCAAATGCGAATCCAATGCGTTTTCTGATCTTGTCATATCTGCCATTATCTATGCTGATCCATCCTTCAGCCAGATAGTAGCCGATAAGTCTCGCAAAATCGTGGTCAATGCTGATTATCGATGGAATGGCAGTTGCTTTGTTTCTGACCGTGAAAAGTCTGTTGTTTTTGTATTTGTAGATCTCTTTTAGGTGGATTGCATCCCTGAGTCTTATGGTGCCGTTCTTTTTGATATCATGGGGATATTTGTTGGAAAGATGCTTTTTTAGTATACCAAATTCATTTTTTGTCAATTCCTTGTTGTTCAGCCATGTTTGATTAAGGAGAATTTTGTTTTTCTTCAGCTCATTGAACATATCAATCTGTATTTTTTCCCCTTTTATTTGACCAAAAGGGCATATCAAAATATCCTTCTTGGCAAGGTTCTTTGATAATTTGATCTTTATTCTGCCATTTTCCCAGACTGGGATTGGATGATCATCAGTTATTCTTGTTTTTCTGCCCATGTTAGTGCATATATGGATCATTTTTCCCTTGTAAGATCTTATTGTAAGGGCATTGACTTGTTTCAAACAGATACCATGCTCGTCAGCAGTTAATATTTTACATTCATCAATTCCTTTCTTCTCTGAAATCTCATAGAATTCTTTAATTGTTAAGCATTTTAATTCATTTTCTGATTTTACATAAATAAATTCATCTGGATGAAAGCAACTTCCACCGTATCCGACTCCTGCCTGCAGGAACCTTGGTCCGATCCTGTTGTCAAGCCCGAGTCCTTTGCCGACTTGCTTGATGTCTCCGCCGAGCTTCTCTGTGAGCTGCGAGAGCATGTTCATGAAGCTGATCCTTGTTGCGAGCATGGCATTTGATGCGTATTTTATGAGCTCTGCGCTCTTGATGTCTGTATAGACAATCGGTTTTCCTGTCCTTTCAAGTGATCTGTACAGTTTGCCGATCCTCTCCTGAGCCCGTTCACTCTCGACCCCGATTATTATCCTGTCTGGGTTCTGGAAATCCTTGACTGATGCTCCTTCTCTAAGGAATTCCGGATTTGAGACTATATCGAATTCGATCTCTTTGCTGAGATTTTTCTTGATTATCTTCTTGATCTCATCTCCCGTCCCTACAGGCACTGTGCTTTTTGTGACAATTATCTTGTAAGTGTTCATGCATTTGCCGATTGTTTCTGCGACCTTGTGCACATACTGCATGTCTGCTTCTCCGTTTTCTTTGGGGGGTGTTCCTACACAGATGAATATTATGTCTGCTGATTTTATCGCAAGGTCTGCATCTGTTGTGAAGCTCAGTCTGTTGTGCGCTACATTCAATTTTACAATGTCAGATAGTCCTGGTTCATAGATTGGTATCTCACCATTTTTCAGTCTGGCAATCTTGGAAGCATCAATATCAACGCAGATCACATCATTTCCAAGGTCTGCTAAGCAAGCTCCTTGCACAAGTCCCACATATCCTGTTCCTATAACTGCTATCATGCCCTTTCGGATTTAAAGTAGGTTTATAAAGATTATTGACCAAGTATTTAAATGGAAATATTGATTTTTTCTATATAGAAAATTATAATCCAAAAATTACAAATCATTTTATACCCATATTTCTGCCTGACTCTACTAAAGAGTACTACCATGAGACCTGCTCCATGCATTGGGATGATCATTTCTTGCCTGAGGTAACTATGAAAGACTATCTGAAGCAGGGTATCAGGGGCAGCATGTTTGTTCTCGCTGCTTCTATCGGTGCGAATGTCTTGGGTTATTTCACAAGGATGTTCCTTGCAAGGAACCTCTCTCTTGAGGATTTCGGCCTCTTTTACTCCCTTCTGACCTTCTTCATGTTCATCCAGCTGTTTGCTGATTTCGGTTATGGATTGACCCTGGCAAAGTATGTGCCTGATTTCCTTGCGAGGAAGAAGAAGCGTCTTTCTGATTCCTCCTTCTTCCATGTCTTCATGATCAAGATGGTCCTCTCCTTGTGCTTTGCTGCAGTTTTATACCTATTCAGTGATTGGCTGGCATTGGAGTACTTCGGCATCAGGATAGTCAAGAGGATGATTGTGCTTTTTATCATGATACTGTTTGCGAACAACATCCTGGAATTCATTTTTCAGGTATACATCTCTCTGCAGGACATGTTCAAGTACAGCATCAACTATCTGGCGAGCAAGGCCCTGTTCCTCATTTTCATAATCGCTTTCTTTGATGCTGGTTTCAATGCTGATGCCCTGCTTCCGACTTATGCTTATCTCATGTCCTTGTGCCTTGTCCTTGCAGGCACTGTGATCCCGATGTATGTTTCCATTAATCCTTCCAGGATCCTGTTCTCATTTGACAGGATCCTTTTCAGGAGATTGACAAGATTTGCCTTCCCCACTATGCTGTCTTCCATGGGTGGCATGATTATCGGCTATATTGATGTCATCATCCTCACTTTCTTTGTGACTTTGGATCAGGTCGGCATCTATAACACAGTCCTTCCCACGATATTGATGATCGGCTACCTGAACGGGGCCATTGTCACTGTCTTCCTGCCTATGGTTTCTGAGATGTGGGCAAAGAAGGATGTGGCAAAGATAAGGAAGGGCTTGTCCCTGATATACAAGTATTCGATACTGTTCACTGTTCCTTGTTCTATCCTTTCTTTCTTCTATGCTGATGTTATACTTGACCTGCTTTTCGGTCCTGAGTACATTGCCGGCGCCTTGGCAATGAAGATACTTTCATTCGGGGTCTGTCTTCTGGGTCTTTCTCTTGTAAATTTCTCTGTGCTTTCAGGCATCGGCAGGCCTGAAAAGGTCACAGTCATCAATCTTACTACAGCAGGCATCAACGCGGTTCTGAACATATTATTGATTCCATTTTATGGGATTGAAGGTGCTGCTTTGACTACAACACTGAGCTATCTTATAATGTTCTTATGGTCATATAATTCTGTTAAAAATTATCTAAATTTCAAGATATACCCAAATTTTGTCCTTAAGCTGTTTGGCATTTCTATAATTTTTGCTATATTGATTCTCTTTTGTCGGTCTTTTGGTCAAAATAAGGTATATACCATTATAGGGTTATTTGTTTCATGTATTATTTTTATTATTAGTTTGATAATTACAAAAACTGTCAAGTTACAGGAAATAACTTTTTTTCTCTCATCTTTTCTAAGTGGTTTTTGGAAATACTTTGCATTCTTGCTAAAATGAATGGTGTATCAACTCCTTTTCAGATTCTCTTACAACCTATGATTTACTAGTTTTATACCTCTGTTTAGATTTTGTTCTTCCATATATTTTTTCAATCTTTGGTAATGCAAAATATTGTTAAGAACCCAATCCATTTATTTGTAGACTAACCTTCAGTTAAGCACCACTTATTAGATAATATCTCCAGTATATAAATCGGTTCAAGAAACTAGATGATAAATAACAAGATTTATATAAAATTGTTATTAAATAATATTAAAATATTTTTTCAAAAAGGGGTGGTGTATTGGAAAGCGTATATATAAATCAAGAATTTGGATTTTATCCTGAATTAGAGGTAGTTAGGTTTGTTGCTAGGAATTTTTATGGTGTTTCTGATAGGAAGTGTGTTAGGATTCTTGATTTGGGTTGTGGTACTGGTGCTAATA
>JAFGLG010000013.1 GCA_016928155.1 Candidatus Woesearchaeota archaeon
AGGCACAGAAACCTGCAACGCAGGAGAATGGCAAGGATGCCCACTGCCACAAGAAGAGGCCTGCAACAACCAAGACGACAACTGCGACGGAATAATAGACAATATCACCCAATCAACAAACGAACAAGGACTATGCTTCATAAACACAGAAACATGCATAGAAGGGACCTGGACACCAAACAATGAATACACACCACAGGAAGAAACCTGCAACAATCTAGATGATGATTGTGACGGTACAACTGACAATATGACACAGGATTGCTCAGTTCAGCATCTTGGTGTATGCGCACTAGGAACAGAATTATGCACAGAAGGCACATGGGACGGATGCCCGCTGCCACAGACAGAGATATGCGATCTCGAATCACAAGACGAAGATTGCGACGGACAGATAAATGAAGAGAACTCGACAGACTGCACAACTTATTATCACGACGAAGACAGCGACACATGGGGCCTCGAACTGGACAACAGATGCCTATGCGCACCACTAGACCCATATGATTCAACACAATTCGAGGATTGCAATGACACAAACCCAGATGTCAACCTAGACGCGACAGAAGCATGCAACGGAATAGACGACGACTGCGATGGCAATATAGACGAAGAGAACGCGACAGGCTGTAGCATATACTATTATGATGAGGACAGCGACACATGGGGATTACAAGAAGACAACAGATGCCTATGCGGACCAGAAGCCGAATATTCTTCAACACAATACCAGGACTGCGACGACACAAACCCAGGCATTAATCCTGGAATGCCCGAGATATATTACAATTTCCTTGATGATGACTGCAATGCAAGCACAATTGACTGGGATAAGGATAGCGATGGCTATCCTGCACCTCCGTTTGGCACTGACTGCAATGATAATGACCCAAACATAAATCCAGGGATGCCAGAGATACCTGGCAATGGTATCGATGATGACTGCAATGCAAGCACAGGGGATTATGATGTAGATGGGGATGGTTATGAAGGATGTTATCCTTATTACTGCGGGGATGACTGCGATGATAACAATGCCTCAATAAATCCAGGTGCAGCAGAGATATGTGATAATGTGGATAATGATTGCGATGGTGTGATAGATAACATTACTCAGTCAACAAACGAGCTGGGAGAATGCATAATCAACACCGAGACCTGCATAGCAGGCAATTGGACACCTAACAATGAATATAGTATCACAGACGAAATCTGCAACAACCTTGATGATGATTGTGATGGCACAATTGATATGATAACACAGGATTGCTCAGTCCAGCATCTCGGTATATGCGCACTAGGAACCGAATTATGCACAGAAGGCTCCTGGGACGGATGCCCAATACCAGAAGAAGAATTATGCAACGATGATGGATTGGACGAAGACTGCGATGGCAATATTAATGAACCAGAAATCTGCAGTTGCCTTAATGGCCAAACACAGCCCTGCCCATTCCAGTATGGTGTATGCGTAGGAGCATTCGAGACATGCACAGAAGGCCAATGGCCAGGATGCACAGCAGACAATTATGGACCAGACTATGAAGCAGGAACAGAACTCACCTGCGACGGACTGGATAATGACTGCGATGTAGCAATTGACGAGAACATCACAAACCAGACAGGCTCAACAGATGTCGGAGAATGCTCATTCGGCCTTGATGTCTGCATAGCAGGCAACTGGACAGTCAACATAACACCAATCTATCCAGAAAATGAAATCTGCGATGGTCTCGATAATGACTGCAATAACCTAACTGATGATGATCTTGTTCCAGAACTATGCCTATTGCAGGATGGAGTTTGCGCTGGGTCTACAAAGGTCTGCGGCGGAGAGCTAGGATGGCTCGATTGCACAGCAGACAATTATGGACCAGACTACGAAGCAGGAACAGAAACCTCCTGCGATAGTCTAGATAATGACTGTGATGGAACAGTAGACATGATGATACAAGAATGCTCATTGAACTATCAAGGAATCTGTGCAGAGGGGAATGAAACCTGCACATTAGGGCTATGGTTCGGCTGCCCAGCACCTCAAACTGAGATCTGCGACGGAACCCTGGATGAGGACTGCGACGGCACAATAGATGAACCTAACGCAACAAACTGCTTGGAATACTATTATGACGGAGACAGTGACACATGGGGCCTCGGACTGGACAACAGATGCCTATGCGCACCAGAAGACCCATATGATTCAACACAGTTCGAAGACTGCGATGATGCAAACCCAGAAGTCAACCCAGACGCGACAGAAACATGTAACGGAATAGACGACGACTGCGATACCCTTGTTGATGAAGAAAACGCAACAGGCTGCTTAGTATATTATTATGACGGAGACAACGACACATGGGGACTGGAACTAGATAATAAATGCCTATGCACACCACAAGACCAATACACATCAAACCAGACACAGGACTGTGATGATACTGACGCATCAATAAATCCAGAAGCAACAGAGATATGCGATGGGGTGGATAATGATTGTGACTTCATGACAGACAATATAACACAACCATGTTCATTGCAGGACGGAGTATGCACAGGAGCATTCGAAACATGCACAGATGGAAGCTGGCCAGGATGCACAGACGCAGATTATGGCCTGGATTATGAACCAGGTACGGAGGTCTCATGCGACAACCTGGACAATGACTGCGACAGCCAAACAGACGAAGACCTTTATCAGGATGTTGCCTGCGGCCAAGATGAATGTAATGGCTTAGTCACACAGCAGTGCCTTGATAGTGATTATCAGGATATTGGCAATTGTTCCTCATACAGCAATCCATGCAGGGTTGATGATAATTATTCAATTTATGGCTGCTATGCAGGTACTGATTTTGATGATGATACCTATAAGGAGGATCATTATTTCCTATGCAATGAGATAGGGATATGCACAGATTATGCTCATGATTGGCAACTTGATGAGGAGTGCAACACAACACAGTATTGCTGGTATTCAGTGGATGATGGCTCTGACAATTATTATTGCCAGGATAACAAATGCCCTGATTTCACCTCTGTTCCATTGACACAGGCTATTGTGTATACCCCTTATGATTATACTGCAGTCGCTGATGATCCTGAGGACAGTGTCTTGACTTATTCACTGGATCTCATCCCTGTAGGGACAAGCATGATGAGCATAGACCCAGCCACAGGAGTGATTGATTGGACCCCTTCACCAGATCAGATTAACAGCTATAATCTGGCTGCCGATAACAGTGTCACTGTCAGGGTCGATGATGGCATGTGCTCAGTGACCCAGGAGTTTGAAATCACTGTTCATGGTATCTGCTCTGAGGATGATGGGGGCATAAAATATTTCACAAAAGGCAGGGTCAATGGTACTGGATGTTATGCAGGTGATTGCATGGATTATGATACCTCAGATTGGTGCAATGGTCCTGATGTCCTTATCGAATTCTATTGCAGCAATGGTGATTTAAAATCTACCGAGAAGAATTGCATCAATGGCTGTGAAGATGGTGCTTGTAATATTGAGCCATATTGTGATGATACAGATGGTGGCTCGGATTATTTTGAATTTGGAATAGTATCTTATGATGGTATTGATTATGAGGATGTCTGCAATGGCTCCACACTGACAGAATATTATTGCTCAAATGATATGATGAATTATGACTTTTATGTCTGTGAGAATGGCTGTTCTGATGGAGCTTGCCAACTCATGAAAGCACAAGACCTACAAAAGAACAGGATTAGGTGATTAAGATGATGAAAGTTAATCTGACTGATAAGATAATAGAGATCCAAAAAGAGAAAAGCTCATCATGGTATTCAAAGGCTGCAGTTATTGTCACGATGGCAATCCAGGGATTGTTTCCGCTGTACGGCCTGAATCAGGTCAAGGCAGAAGAATACAGGGAACCAAATGCTCAGGTGTATAGCATGTCCCAGTCTGAGATCAATAAGCTTCATGAGACTGACAGCCTTGAAACTTTAGCTGAAGAGCAGGACCTTTTCGCTGCTCCTGCTGCCCCTGTATTGTATGGGTGCGCAGGCGATGGTTTTGTAAATCTTTGGTGGGATCCTGTAACAGGTGCGGCTAAATACAGGCTGTATGTGAATGATACAGATGAGTTTTCAACAGCTGATTATGATGACTGCCTGGGGATATTTTGCCCTAATCCTGGGGGAACAGAATATCAGAATACGACTTCAAATGGCGGATTTTTCCAGCCAGAGAATGGTGAGCCTTTACATTACTGGGTAACTGCTGTGAATAGTTATGGCGAGGAAAGCTCTCCTTCAAATTCAGTTGAGCTCACACCACAGCTTGATCTGGATGGTATTCTTCTCAATGTCAACTGGCAAGGTGGGGAGCTTCCTATTCTTCTGCAATGGATGCCTTCAACTTCCCCAAATGGATATGAAGTCTGGTCTGGGACAGACCCGCAGAACTTGGGATATGATAGCACAACCTCCAATAACGCTTCAGCCCAGCCTGATAATGCTGATACTTTGTTTTTCAGGATAGAGTATGCACCATGATGTTGACATGATTACCCTAGTGGGTAACCTCCTTTGTTTAGGATTAGTGACAACTAATCTTTATATAGAGAAGATTTTGTCGACATGGAAATCAGCATGGAAAAAGTTGTCAGACATTAATGAATACATTTTTTCATTATATAAGCTTTTCCGGAAAGTTTTATATAGAGACTATTCATGATGTTATGATTAGCTGTTTTAGGGGAGAAAAATGAGGTGGTAAACAAATTCTGCTTCATTTTAGCTCTATGCTGCTTATGGTGCTTAACTCCGTATGCAAGGCATACAAAAAATCAAAATAAAAACCAAATAGCTATGAGGTGATAGTATGAGAAAAACAACAATAGTTTTATTGGCTGCCTTGGTTATGGCACTGCCAATGGTGTTTGGTGGGGTAGTCATCAATGCCACGCCAGGAAACGGAACAACAACTCCTGTTGCTGCTGATCCGGAGATGACAGATTGGTTTACATTTTTCCCTGTGGAGAACTGCAGCCCGAACTATAATCCATTTTGTACGCAGACATACAGCACCAGGAACTCTATCTCTGGTATGCAGGAATATGAGTTCGCATTCACAGGCGATGTCCTGCATTTCGAGATGACAGTCAGGCATCCGACTACAAATGCACTCATAATAGGTTATGGCGGTGTGGACTTGCTTTGTGACGGAGCAGGGCTTATTCCAGATATTTCCCTTATGAACCCTTGCTCAGGCACAAGTCCTGTCTATGACACAGCAACTGGAAAGTATGTGCGGAAATTCTGCGGTGATTACACAATCGATTCATCGATTATGGATGACAGATGCACCATTGTCCCGAAGTTCGATATTGATGGTACAGGACCTGGGGGTTGGTATGATTTTGCCATATTCCCATCATCTACATATCCGCTTTATGAGAATGTGAATGAGATCCTGTACAATCCGGCTATTGATGGCACAGCACCATTATCATACACATGGTATCTGAATCAGGTGAATGATTATAACGAAATGACACCATACCCTGCAATCTTCGGATTCACCTCAATTGATGATTCTGAAGGCCAGGGAGTCATCGGCAAGCTGTACACAAGGACATTGATATTCGACTGCATCAGCGCATCGGGAATGGATATCAATACTGATCAGGTGCAGTACAGGGTAGGCGCTGGAACAGATACGAATTTGCCGGCAAATGAGGTCTGGGCATTGGTTGAGGATATGGTCTCCACATCAGGCACTGGTTTCTCAAGGCAGTTCTTCTATCAGGTCTGGTGGTCTGCAGGCAACAGCTGCTCTGCATTCTCAGCAAACTCTGGTATGCCGCAGGCTGCATTTGCAACCTATTAATTTTTTATTTTTTTCTCTTTTCTTGTATTCTGGTCAAAATAGTATAGAAAAAAATGATTATAGCTCATCAAGTATCCTGTCTTCTGGTGTCTTTATTTTCTTCTTCCTGAAGATGATGAGAAGTGACACAATCAGGAGCAGGGCTATCAGCACTATCCAGATTATGGGCAGTTTGGATGTTATGGTTATCTCAGCCCTGACTGGTTTTGTGATGCTTTTTCCTAATATGTTGTATACGACATCTATCTGAAGCTCTCCTTCATAGCTGTCTGATGTATCAAGCTTGACATCTATCTGCCTTATCTCATCCGGTTCCAGGTCTATCCTGTCTTCGCTCAGTGAAAGCAGTGCAGGATCAGGATTTGATATCAGCACTTCAATAGGCAGGCTGTAAGGGTTCTGGACATTGAAGCTGAATCCTGCATCATCACCTGTGGATGCGCTCACGATTATCCTTGAATCAGGGACAGATGCTTCCTGCAGTCTGGGTGTTGTCGTGAATTTGACTGTTATGCTCTTTGACACGAAGTTCTCTCCATTGCGGAAAATCACGCCCAATGACTCCCTCTTGCCTTCTGCTCCGGTATCTTTGTCAGTGAATATCAGGAAGTTCAGCTCCTTCTGTTGCCCGGCGCCGAGTGAGAAATTGGTCTTTTCAAAGAGTAGGTTATCTGTTGCTGAGATTTCCACCTGGACATCATTGGTATTGGGGTTTGTGATAAGGACCGGCACTTTTACAAGCCCGCCGAAGTTCTTGTCTGTCTCAACGATGGTCTGGATGAATGCAGGCTCGATTGATATGTCAAGTGTTTCAGTTGTGTTCCTGACTATTATGACGCTTCCGTAATCCGGAATAGCCTGTCCGAATACCATGGGCAAAGCGATCAAGATACTTAAGAGAATGCTGAATACTATTTTATTCATTATAACCCACCCCATTTATATTATGAATCTATTTATGATAAAATAAATAAAATAAATCATTTCTTCTTTTTCTTTGTCTGTTTTGCAGCTTGTGGTTCGCTGGACTGCCTCATGAACATCCAGAATATCAATCCGCCGACAAGCACGATGAGCAGCAGTATTCCCACTCCGATAAGCACATTCATCTTGAGCTTTGCTATGCTGAGCTCGAGTTCTGTCGGAATCCTTACTTTTGCCTCTTTCACTGTCAGCACTGTGTATATCTTGCCTGTGCCTGTGAATGGTTCTTTTGTGTCTGCTTTCACCATATAGGTGGTTGATTCCCCAGGCACAAGCTCTGTCTTGCTGAATTCTGCGGATATCCTCCCTTTGAACTTCTCATCTGTCTCCAGGGAAAGCTTCACTGTGTAATTGTAGGGATTCATGACCTCCATCTCCTTGAGCATCTTGCTTCCCTGCGTCCCGTTCATGAATATGTTGCCCTTTGGCGCTATGTTCTTCTCAAGCTCCTTGAATGTCGCGATTATCTTTATGTCAGAGCCGCCGGACATCGAAGGCTGGTCATCTGCTGAGAATAAGGTTCCTATGTTCTGTGAAGAGTTTCCCACCTGTGTGATGTGCATCAGGAAGATTATGTCCCTTGATTCTCCTGGCGCAAGCGTGAACTGCTTGTCTTCCTCTTTCAGGAAGAGTATGTTATTGTCTGAAACTCGTGTTGTTATTGTGACATTGAAATCATTTGAGTTACGGACATGGAACAGCCCTTCATCTATTGTGCCATAGAGGGGATAGACATCGACTCTTTTTATCATCCTCGGCGGTGAGTAGCTTGCAGTGAGAGCCCCGAGTACTGAGGTTGACAGTATTATCAGAGCCAGTGAAATCAATAGCAGCTTTCGCATATTAGATACCCCCAAAGCTTATTATTACTTCGTTGTAGTCAAAGGGACCTCCTTTCATATTTAAATATTACTATAATGACAACTATTATGACAAGCATATGATTATCAGGGGACAGGCATCACATAGTTATTATTTTCTATATTGATTTTAATTAGGGTAAAGCTTTTAAACCCTTGCCCGGTTCTGCAGGATATGGATGTCAGTGAAGCCATGCTTAAGATCAGGGATTCTGAGAAATATAAGGACTTCTGCAGGGAGCGTCCTGATGCCTATCTGGCTCATTGCTTCAGGATGCTTGATGAGGCGAATCAGGACACCTGGCAGATAGGGTTCTTTGACAAGGGCTCAGACAAGCTCACCACTTTCTTTGTATCAGAGGACTCTGTTGAGAAGAATCAGGAAGCAGATGCCCTCAAGAAGGATGAGGAGATAATAAAGGAACTCGACATGAAGAAGGTCCTTATCTCCTTCAATAAGGCGATAGAGCTTGGGGACAGGCTCAAGCATGATAAGTATCCGAATGAGGAGATAATGAAGAAGATCATCATCCTCCAGCACCTCCCATCAGGCCAGGTCTATAATATGACCTATGTGACCCAGAGTTTCAGGATCCTGAATATCAAGCTTGACTCAGGGACAGGAAAGGTCAGGGAGCACAACCTTGCCTCTATCATGGACCTTGGCAAGATGGTCAAATGAAGCATTTCACGCAGTTTTTTTTTTTGGAATAAAAACATTTATATATTTAAATATACAAATATAAATATTGTCTTTTCCTATACAAGACCGGAAACATAAGATTTATATATCTAAATATTTAAATTGACAAATATGAACACTGCTTTTTTCAGGGCATTGGCAGATGATACCAGGTTGCAGATAGTCGGATTCCTGATGTCAGGCCCGAAGAATGCCATGCAGATAACTTCTCATGTCAATAAATCCCAGCCTAATGTCTCATTGGCTCTCAAGGAACTGCACAATGCAGGGATAATCCTCTCTGAACCAAAGGGAAGGTTCAGGATCTTCAGCCTGAAAGACAAGCAGAAGATAAGAAAGATATTGGAGCTGGCCAGATGAGGAAATACAATCTTCTCTGGATGCTTGGACTCATGGCCTTGCCTGATGTAAGGGCGCAGGCCCTGAGGAATGCACTTGACGTCGTGCATCAGCAGGTCGGATTCCTCTTCATGGACCTCGATCTCGGTGACAGGGCTTACATGTTCTACATCAAGTTCTGCCTCTGGATCCTCATCTTCGCGATAATGTTCTATGCAGGAGGCTATGCTCTCAAGGATTCAGGGAGAGGGCAGAAGAACCGTGGCATAAGGGTCACTCTTGCCATTGTTATTGCTCTTATCAGTGTGATTGCGATCCCCGATTCATTGGTCAGCACTATTGTCGACGCATATGCCATAACTGCCCTCGCCCTCATACTCGGCATCCCGCTATTCGGCATATGCTATGTCGTCTTCGTATTATTGCCCAATACATGCGCTTATTTCGGCCTCAAGGCTGCTTTGATGTATATCCTGGCATGGCTTCTCGACAGGATTGCGAACAATGCGCTTGGGACTGTTTATCTGATACCTGAAAATTTCTTGTCCTGGGTCCAGGTTGCCATGTCTGCATGTATCATTATCATGATCTATTACATCATCAGGGCCATAGCATGCCTTTTTAGCCGCCGACCTGCAGAAGAGGGTGGCCCGAGGACAATCTGGGATGATATGCATGACCTTGATTACCCAGCCAGGAACAGGCAGCCTGCACAGCCCAATCAGGGTAATCAGCCGGCTCCTGCTCCAACAGGACCAGGAGGAACAGGTCCTGCACCAGGTGGAACTGGTGGAGGCGGTGCAGGAGGCCCAGGAGGAGCTGGAGGCGGAGGTGGTCCTGGTGGAGGTGGCGGAGCAGGAGGCCCAGGAGGAGGCGGAGGAGCAGGAGGCCCAGGAGGAGGCGGAGGAGCAGGAGGCCCAGGAGGAGGCGGAGGAGCAGGAGGAGCTGGAGGCGGCGCAGGTCCGATCAATGTCAATGCAACAGCAAACTCTAATGCTGTTGCTCAGGCTGCGGCGATTTCACAGGCAATGTCTCAGGCTGTCAGTCAGGCTCTGGCACAGGCTGCTGCAATGTCAAGTTCACAGGCCCAGGCAATCTCACAATCTGTTGCCCAGGCAGTTGCGCAGGCAGTGTCTCAATCAAGCGCTCAGGCGCAGGCAGCTGCAGCTGCTCAGGCGCAGGCCTTGGCTCAGGCAGTGTCTCAGTCTATCAGCAGTGCTGTTGCTCAGGCAGCAGCCCAGTCAAATGCAACTGCTCAGGCATTGGCGCAGGCCATTGCTAACTCATCTGCTGAGGCTCGAGCTCATTCAGAAGCCATTGCTCAGGCCATATCTCAGGCAATGGCACAATCAAATGCTACTGCGCAGGCTTTGGCAGAAGCCATTGCACAGGCATTGGCAAGGAACAATGTAGACATCAATATTGAAGCGATCATCCAGGCAACAGCCCAGGCTTCTGCAAGAGCAGAAGCAAGTGCTCGGGCCACTGCAAGGGCCATTGCAAGGGCTGTTGCTAAGGCAATGGCTGAGGTTCACGTCAGGGTTGATGTCGAGGCCATAGCTGCTGCTGTTGCAAAGGCTGTTGGTGGAGGCCGTGGCGACATAAATATCAGCATCGATAATGCAGCCTATGCAGCTGCTGAATCCATCGCTGTCGCTTTAGGAGGCGAAACAGGAGGAGGTCAGAAGACACCTGGTGCAAGGCTGGCTCATGTGGCACACATTCATGTTGAGCCGATAAAGAAATACACTGGTGAGGTCAGCACTGATTATCGTGGTTGGAGATATGCGATAATCCCTATTGGTTTTAGCAGAAATAAGAAAATTAAGAACACTGTTGAATTCAATATCCAGACCCAACCAAAGGCTGCAACAGGTTGGCATTATCGATACAGGCTGTTCTTCATGTATTTTGATGGCCTGAGATTCAGGAGATTCACTCCAGAGCAGACTGAAAAATGGTATATTAAGCTGCACGGTGATCAGGTTGATGAGCATCTTGTCAATGATGTAAGAGTTGCTGTGTTCACTAGAGGTGTATTAAATCATATAAAGAGAGTATTTGCATCAAAAAGCAAGAAATCTCTTGTTATAGAATACAGGCCAAATAGGTTTGCTGATCTGAAAGGTAAAGTGATGGTTATGCTTTCAGCTGAGATTTTAGGGTCACTGAAAGATGGCTCGCCGAGGATTGACATGAGTTCAGGCTATTACATCCTGGATTTCAACACTGCAGACAGGAAGGCGCATCTCGAACAGCAGCTGAGCTTCCTTCAGCGTCTATTGAATGATAATATCAGGCAGATGCGGAAGAGATTTGACATGAAGATTGACAGGATAAAGAGACTATTGAATGACATAAATCCTGCAGATGGGTTGTTGATCGCAACACCTCGAGAGCAGATTAACAGGAATAGTCTTCAGAATGTGAGTGATATCCTGCACAGGATGAAGAGAGATATTGACGGTCTGACAGAGATGTATACAAAATTCGCCGTCCATTATCTGGATCCTGCTGAAAGGACCAAGCTCAAGGATGAGGTTGATCAGATAAAGCAGCTTTACATCAGGCTCATGAATGAGGTATATCCGATAGCAGAGCTGACGAGGAGGCCAGAAGCAAGTCTCAATGATGCAGAAAGGGCTCTGCTGACGCCTGAGAGATGCAGAGCATTAAAAGAGCGTTCTGAAGGATTTATTCATGAGCTTGAAGAGTTTGTAGACAAGTATTTCAGACTCCTGAGGGCAGGTATAATCAGGAAGATAAAAGAAGTTGGCGAAGAGATAGATAAACTCACTTAATATCCCGTGCTCCCGAAACCGCCTTCTCCGCGTGAGGTCTCGTCGAGATCTTCTGTTTCTTCGATGTCGCACTGCACGACTGGCTGCACAAGCATCTGCGCAATCCTCATGCCTTTCTCTATCTTGAATTCTTCCTTGCCGAGATTGATGAGAACAACTTTGACCTCGCCGCGATATCCCGAATCGATGACTCCGGCAAGCGTATGCAGGGAATGCTTTGCTGCGAGCCCGCTCCTGTCCCATATCAGTCCGACATGGTTGTTGGGTATCGCAATTTTTATCGCAGTGGGGATTATCTTCTTCTCTCCCCATTTCATAATCACTTCCTCAGAGGAGTACAAGTCCACTGCAGCATCGTAACTGTGTGCATAACTGGGCAATGGTAAGCTCTTGTCCAATCTATTAATCCTTAATTTCATGGAATTCAGGTCCGGGAAAAATTATATTTAAATTAGATTCTTCTTGAGAATATATTTTCCCTTTACAGCTACTTTAAATAACAAACTCCATAATATCATTTTATTCGAAAAAGAGCGGGTGATAATGATACAGAAGAACGCAATAAGCTATGATGCACAGCGTAACACAGCAAAACTGACTTCTTTTTTTGAGCAGGAGCCTGATGAGGATTGCAACTGCCAAGGGTAAAGGATAAGTTTTATTAATCCCTTTCTTTTTTATTTGCCTTGAGGTGTTAGATGAAGATAGGCATTGATGAGATTGATGCCATGATGGGCATCGTTGCAGGCATTGTCCTTCTTTGTGTGATGAAGGATTTCTTCCTGAACAGCACAACCTTGCTTCTGATCGTGGCTTGGATCTTTCTTGTCCTTGCTGTCCTTGACATCCCTTACATATTCATCGATCCTATCGGTTTCAACCTTAAGATCCTCGCCTGGATACATTCTGTCATTGATGTTGTGCTGGCCTTCTCAATAATATCTCATCTGATGGAGCTCAAGATCCAGTATTTCACCATTCTTGGGGCATATATCTTTGAGCCAGGTGTAGGCATGATTGCAGCCATCTTCCTTATTGTGGGCAATGCCATATGGATCGGTATGTATCCTTTTATCTGATCCACACAACCTTTTTAAACCTCTTTCATACCTTTTGCTCCATGGCATTCTGCCCTAAATGCGGGAAGAAGGATATCAAGGGTGTCTTCTGCAAGGATTGCACCAATGATGAGATAGGCTATAAGCAGATCTCTGTAAAGCAGTGTCCGGAGTGCAATAAGATCCACCATAAGGGCCTCTGGAGGAAGCAAGCCCTGGAGCATCATGTGGCTGAGAAGCTCAGGAAGCAGTTCAACTACAGGACATTGAGGATCAGCGAGACAAAGGATGGGATTGAGCTGGTTGTTGATGATAAGTACTTCCTGCCTGCAGGATATGTCAATGAGATATGCCCTGAATGCTCAAGGCTGAAATCCAGGTATTTTGAAGCCATCCTTCAGCTGCGCAATGAGAGCATAGAAGCCCTGGATTTTGTGAGGACTTTCCTCAAGAAGTCCGGGAAGGCCAATATCAGCAAGGAAGTCAGGGTCAGGAATGGCTATGATTTCTATATCACATCAAATAATGCAGCCAAAGGGCTTGCAAAGGCCCTGAACGCGAATTTCGGCGGTTTCCTGAAGGAGAACTATCATCTTCATACACGGGACAGGCAGACCAGCAAGGATGTCTACCGAAGCCACATCCTTTTCAGGATGCTCTCTTTCAGGAAGGGTGATGTCATCATTGTCGGCAGGAATCCTGTGCTTGTCAGGTCGACTGGAGAGAAGATCACAGGATTTGACCTGAAGAGATCCAAGAATGTCTCTTTTGAACCCAAGGATTATGAAATGCTTGACATCATCAAAACCAGTGTAACCAAGGTGAAGCCGGTCATCGAAATCCTTGACCCTGAATCGTATGATAGCGTACCGACAGAGAACTCCGGGGATGTCAGGGCAGGTGAGAAGGTCAAGGCAGTTAAGCATGATGGGAAGTTCTATCTCCTGTGACTCCGGTGCAGGTCTATGATGTTCTGCAGGAGCTGTGATGTGTTCTTTTTCTTCTCGAGCTGTTTCCTGTCGGCAAATGCATAATGCCCTGTCCGTATGATGTCGAGCCCCTGCGAATCCAGCTGCAGGAATGGTATGTGCTTGTTGGGCCCCTTCATATATACTATCAGGCTTATCTTCTTCCTCAGCTCATCGATGGTTTTCTGGCTTGTTATTGACACATCTTCGACGAAAAGCATGTCATCCTTGTTTATCCTGATTGCCTTTGCCTTTCTCTCGTATTCCTTGCTTCCGAGGTTTCTCATTATTTTCAGGGGTATGAGTTCACTGTCTGAAATGAGCCTGGAAAGATCTCTTGTCTCCTCCTTGGCAGCTTCTTTCTCTTTCTCCTTTTCGTCGATGATTTGCGAGAGCTTCTTTATCTGGTCTTCCTTCAGCATCTCTGATTTTGATTTGTCCCTTTTTGTGAAGTACCTGTCCTCCAGCCTTGATTTCTCTTTTGTTATGTCAGATATCTCCTGCCTCAGCCTCTGGTTCTCTGTCCTGAGGACCCTGTTCTGCTGGATGAGCGCCCGCATCTCCTCACGCAGTCTTGTTGTCCTCACATCAGCATCTTCCCTCGCTATCTTTATGTTCGGCTTCTCCTCCTTTGCCGGCTCCAGAGACCTGACAGCTGCATCGATGTTCATGTGGTCGTTCTTGATCATCAGCTCCTTGACATCCTCAGATATCTCTTCCCTGCCTCGTTTTCTCAGCTCGTGGTCAACCTTGTCGAACAGCGGCTTGAACTGGTTGTGCGCGAACATTGCGCTTGCCAGTGCATCCCTCTGGTGATCGTCAGAATATCTCATGCCCTTGACCAGCTCCTTCTTGTCTGAAATCTTCAGGTCCTCTCGGGGCCAGACAAGACCTGCTCCCAGGCTTGCTCCTGCCTTGTGCACAAAGCTCGGCAGGTTCTTCTTGTCTGTCCCTATGAGTATGACTTTTCCTTTCTCAGTGAACGCTTTCAGCAGCTCTTTGAGGTCATATTTCTTGGATGAATCGATGTCGACAGGCTTGCCGTCCAGGCCGAGCAGCGCATACCCTGTTGTTGTGCCGGGATCTATCCCTGCAATGAGTCTTTTCATGGATGTTAGTGATCTCGCAGCATATTTATATTTTTGGTGTTAAGCGCTTTATCCCTCGCCTCTTGTTCGGATCTTCATCAGGATATCCAGGGTTCCTGGCCAATTTTGCAGAGCAAAATTGGATAGACATTATCTGATCTCTGGATATCCTCTGCGGATATTGCTGCAAGGCAAAGGATGAGTGCGAACTGGTACAAATAAATATATAAATAATGCAAAATTGAATCCAGAAATGATCCAGATCGACGGTTCTTATCTTGAAGGCGGCGGCCAGATTGTCAGGACAGCTCTCGCTCTCTCCACTTTGACAGGCAAGCCTTTCAGGATAACAGATATCAGGAAGAAAAGGCCTAAACCGGGTCTTAAGGCTCAGCATCTCTCATGCATAGAGGCCCTCAGGCAGCTGTGCAATGCTCAATGCGATGCTTCTCTCGGTGATACTGAGATCACATATATCCCTGGCAAGATAAGGTCAGGCACCATCAATATTGATATAGGCACAGCCGGCTCCATCACCCTGCTTCTCCAGTCTGTGCTCCTGCCTTGCTGTTTTGCTGGCAAGAGGATAAGGCTGACTATCCGCGGAGGCACTGATGTCGCCTGGTCCATGCCTGTCGACTATTTCCGGCATGTGGTGCTCCCTTTTTATCAGAGGTTCGCTGATATTGATTTCAGGGTTATGGAGCGGGGCTTCTATCCTAAAGGCGGAGGCCTTGTCGAGATTAAGATTAAGCCTGGATCTGACATTGATTCATATTCTGATTTCAGTGAGTTCAGGCAAGCTCTCAAAGGGACTGCATTTGACCTTGAGGAAAGAGGCAGGCTTGTCAAGATAAAGGGCATCTCTGTCGCCTCAAAGGATCTGCTTGACTCCCAGGTGGCAGAGCGGCAGGCAAGGAATGCCGAGCAGTTGCTGAAGAGGTATGAGGTCCCTGTCTCTGTCCAGACCCAGTACGCGAAGTCCCTTTCCCCTGGTTCTGTCATCTCGCTCTGGGCTGTTTTCTCCAGATCAGAAGATGATGCAGATCCTGTCCAGACCCATGCTGTCGGCTCTGACTGCCTTGGAGCCCCTGGCAAGAGGTCTGAGTCAGTTGCAAAAGAGGCTGCTGATAAGCTGATTGCATGCATCGGCTCAGGGGATTCACTGGATGAGCATTCCTTGGATAATATCATACCCCTCATGGCATTGTGCGGCGGTACTGCAAGCTCTTTTAAAATCTCTGACCATACTAAGACAAATATTTATACCGCAGAGAGGTTCATCGATTGCAGATTCAGTATTGATGGCAATATTGTTAAGGTGATATGATGAAATCAAAGATGATGATCTTCACAAGCCCTACTTGTCCTAACTGCCCTCCTGCCAAGAAGGTTGCGCAGGAACTGAGGAAGGAGCGGGATGATTTTGACCTGATTGAATTATCTACAATGTCACCTGAAGGCATTGCTGAAGCCGGCAGGCTTGGGATCAGGTCAGTCCCCACTTTCATAATCAGCGGTCCTGGCTTCCCTGAACTCATAGGCTTGCAGGGCCAGCAGGACAAGAAGGTCCTTAACAAGTATCTTGACAAGAGCCTTGGTATAGAAGCGAAGATACAAAAAGGAGAGATTGAGAAAAAAGGATCAGGGAAAGATAAAGGTTTTCTTAGCAGGTTCAGGTTCTAGATTATGTCCAGCAGCTCTATGTCATCCTTCAATGATATGAGCTGGTAATAGAGATCCCTTTTTGTGTAGTCATCTGCGCTCAGGCTCTCGTATAGGTCCGAGGCTTTCCAGTATATCTTCTTGGCTTCTTCCAGGTTCTTTTCCTGGACGAGCTTCCTCGCTTTCTGGACCAGGTTGACTATCTCGTAATGGCTTTTCTGCTTCTCTTCAAGCTCGGGGGTCATGAGCTCTGCATTGAGCATCTTGCTGCTGTCCCCGTGTATGTATGACTGGAATGACTCCTGCTCGTATCTCTCTTTTCTTGTCACAAGGTCTTTCTCGTGCTCGTGGAGCTTCCTCTCCCTTTCATCTACCCACTGCTCCCTGCCTTCAAGCCCCTTCTCCCTTGATAAGACCTCTTCATAGTCGAGTATCCTTGCCTCATCCTGGTAGAATTTATGGGCCATCCTCTTCTCGCGGGATTTCATGTCATTCAGGAGATTCTGCACTCTTATGATCTCCTTGTCCAGGTCTTTTATCTCGACGAGCTTTGCCTTCTTCTGTGCGAGAACCTCGACTTCCCCGCTGAGAAGCCCTTTTGTGTCTGTGAGCTCTGTGATGATCCTCTTCAGGTCATTCACCTTAACCAAGTGTGCTTTCTTGTCGGATAATGTCTCTACTTCTTTCTTGAGGGCAGGTATCTGCACCTGATATTTCTTGACGCTCTCCTTGAGCTCCTGCACTTTCATTATCTTGAGCCTTTTCTGCTCCAGGTCGGTCTTCAGGGTCTCGATCTGATTCTCCTGCTCATTCACATATGTGGAGAATTGTGTCTTCTCGGTTTCCAGCCTGCGGAGCTTGTACTCCACCTGGCTCTGCATCTGCTCCATCTTCTTCCTGGAATCTTCGAGTGTCCTTATCTTCTCTGTGATGCTCTTCTCCTCTTTCTTCAGTTTCTGTATGCTGGATTCCAGCTGGGAGTTGAAGTCCTGGAGCTCTTTCCTTGCGCTCTCTATCTCAGTTGCCACTTCTTTCTTATGCGATCTGTAGTATTTTATGGTGTCTTCGAGCTCTCTTTCCTGGACTGTCAGCTTGGCTACGCTGTCTGCCAGCTTCTCCTCTTCATACCTGAGGTCCTGCACCACCTTAGCGTATGCCGCCTGGTCTCCTGGATCAGGCATATCAATCTTGTCGGATTTCCTGGGCTGCGGCTCCCTGAATTCGGGGATAGCTGCCTTTTCAGATGGCTCCTCGAGGATTATGCTCTCCTGGAATGCAGGCGGGCTCGGGGGACTCATGTCCATGTTAGGAGCCTGTGAGGATTTGTTGAGGCTGTCCAGATTCGGGCTCATTGCCGGTTTCATTGCTGGTTCCATTTTTCAGGCCTCCTGGAGCTTCTGGTACTTTAGCCAGAGCTCATCCGCTTTCTTCTGCTTCTCTGAAGGCGTCATGTTGGGATATCTCTCTGATATCTTCACCATTGCCTTCTTCATGAATGTGTCTTTCATTTTGTCGTCTGGCTGCCCTTTTTGGAACACCCTCGTGAACAGACCTCTCTTCTCTTCTTTCTTTCCTGTCTGCGAGATTGCCGGAGCCTGTAATGGCACGGCTGTCGGCTTCTGTATCTGGGGTTGGGCTGGTCCTGCCCCTGGAGGCATCTCCATGACAAGCCCTGAACCTGTGGGCACTGTCAGGCTCGGTGCTGTTAGCTCCGGTGCCGCAGGTCTGATTTCAGGCACGATGATTTTCGGCGCTGATGTCACTTGCGCAGGGCCCGGTGTCTGCGCTTCTCCTCCGAAGACCTGCCTGGCCATTTGCTGCACCTCTTCATAGCTAGGCAGCTCCTTTGATCCTGCCTCATGTGATTTCTCGAATTCGATATTAGGTCTCGGGACCTCCTCCTGTGCTGCAGGGGCCGCAGATCTTCTCTCAGTGATCATGGCTTTCTTCGGAGCCATCTCCGCATCCCCTCCCAGCTCGTGTATCCTCCTCACGAGGTTTGACAGGATCTTTTCATTGACCATGACCTCTTTCTTCTTCTTGATGAGGCCCTTGGTGAGCTTCTGCAGCTCATTCTTCCTCTCTTCGTGTGTCTTTTGGAGTGCATCTATCCTTGCTCTGTAGTCCTGCGAGTTCCTCACTTTCTCATTGTATTTCTTGGCCTTGTTTATCTCGACCATCAGGACTTTTATCTTGGCCTCCAGCTTCTTGTTGAGCTTCTCTTTCTGCTCTTCAACCCATTCCCTCTGGGCGTCATTGTCCATCTTCTCTTTCTGGAACTGGGCTATCTTCCTTGTGAGGATCTTCTCCTCCTCTTTCATGACCTTCTGCTCCTCTTCCATCTTCTGGACTGCCTGCACCACTTCTTCCTCTCTCTCCCTGAGCAGTTTCTCATCATTCTCAAGTGTCTCAATCCTTGAAAGGATCTCCCTCTCCTTGTTGAATAGCATCTGCTTCTCTGTCGCAAGGCCCTGCCTGTGCTCCTCAAGCTCCTTCCTTATCATGTCCAGGCTGTTTGTCTCCATCTCTACCTGATGCTTCAGGTCCAGTATCTGGTTCTGCAGTGCCTCTTTCTCCTTGTTCATACCCTCGATGTCTTTTGTTATCGTAATCTGGAGGTAGTTCATCTCAGTTATCTTCTTCTCAGATTCTTTGACCCTGTTCTCCCTCTCGATGATCTCATCTTTCATCTTCAGCAGCTTCTCCTGGATGCCATCGAGGCCGGTTTTCCTCTTGGCTATCTGCTCCCATTCCTTCTGGAGGTTCTTTGTGTCTGCGTCGAATCTCTTCTGCTGGTCCTTCATGTTCGAGACTGCCTTCGCGAGCTCGGCAGATGTCATCTTTATGTCAGTATCGAGGGCTTTCTTCTTCTCATCAAGTTTGCTTATCTCCTTCTCGAGCTTTGCCCTTTTTGTGCTCAGGTCAAGGATGCTCTTTGAGGAGTCTTTTGTCGCCTTGGTGAGGTTCGCCTCGCGCTCATCGAGCTCTGCTTTCTTTGCCTCGAGGTCCTGGAATTTCTTTGCCAGCGTATCCTCAAGCGCCAGGAGCTTCTTCTTCTTGTCGCTTATTGCGATCGCGAGATCCTTCAGGAGCTTCTCTTTTTTTGACAGGACTTCCTGTCTGCTGTCGATCTGGGAGCTTTCTGATTTCCTGAAGATTCCTAGAAATCCTTTTGATTCTGTTTCAGTCTCTGGTAAGGAAGGCTCTTCCAATTTTGCCATCAATTTTCACCCCAACCCCTTTTGAATATGAAATTAAATATGTATTAAATATGTCGGATATAAACCTTAATCTGCTTCCGCAACAATGCTATTTATATACCCCCAGTTGCTTAAAAGTACTAGTCTATTTAAATAATTTTGTAACTATTGTAGATTAGCAAAAAATCATGTATATCCCACATTTTCCATCATTTTTCTGTAAAGCCTGGCTTGAAGTCCCAGGTATCCTGTCAATTTTGCTGATATTCATCTCGATGCACCACAACCATCAACAAAAAGATTTATAAAGCAACCTTAAATCCATGGGATAAAATGGATAAGAAAGTTTGCTTATCATGCAATACAAGGATTACGAATGAGAAAGGCAGCACTCAGTTCCCTTGCCCGAAATGCGGCAAGTATAATATCATTAGGTGTACGCATTGCAGGGAGATTGCGACAAGATACACCTGCCCGAATTGCGGTTTCTCAGGTCCTAATTAGGTGGTTTTTATGGCAGATGTGATTGTGACAGTCAAGATTATGCCTGAAAGTCCTGAAGTTGATCTCTCAAAGATCCAGGAGCAGGCTACTAAGATGATTTCTGATTTCGGCGGAGAGGTAGGTAAGGCTGAAGAGCAGCCGATCGCTTTCGGCCTGAAAGCCCTGATCATCATGTTTGTTATGAACGAGTCCATCGGTTCTACTGACAGGCTCGAAGAGAATATCGCGACCATCAAAGGCGTCAATTCAGTCGAAGTCCCTGATGTCAGAAGGGCGGTCGGTTAAAGATCCAAGGATCCTTTGCGGTCAGGGCGATGGAAAAGGGAAAAAAAGGAAATGAAAATTTCTTATGGATGATTCTGCCTGGTGGTTCTATTATCCTTGTGTGTTAAGGCAGGAAGCGAGTCCTAGGCTTCCGAAAGGCAGGCATTGCCCACCGCAGCATTCATGGCCATCTCGACAGCTGATCCCGCATCCGCCGCAGTTGTTCGGATCATTTTTGAGGTCAGTGCAGTGTATCATGAAGTATGTCTTTCCGTTCTTTATTATTGCGGAAGCTGGGCCTTCATCTGTCATCGCTACACAGATGGATTCTCCCGCAGGACATTGGTATATCAGCGGCTGCAGTGGCTGTATGCAGTTGATACCCTGGATCATTTCTGATGGGCATCCCTTGCCATTGCAGCACATTCCGTCACAGCAGTTCGGATATTTGACAGGACATGCCCTTCCGCATCCCTGGCAGTTTGAAGGATCAATGCTTGTATTTACGCATTCACCGCTGCAGTATGTTATGTTTCCTGAGGTGAAACAGTCATCAGGGCAGAATTCGAGGCTTAGTCTGCAATAGGAAGATAAGTAATCGTTAGAAGGTGGAGCAGATGAGTCTTCTTCATTGCACTGGTCATGTGATTTCTTGCAGCATCTTTCCCTTGTGAATGAACTGCTGCCTGGCGTACACTCAGGGAGATTGGTGCATGTCACCATATTTGGGGAACAGCCAGCGAGTATCAGATTGGGATTTGTATGCCTCGTGCCGAATTGGCCGATTGCATCCTGTCCTATCTGGACATTATTAGTGAGAATGACAAAAAGTGCTACAGCAGCAACAATGCCGATAATCATTAGATAAGGGATATACAATCTGTCTGCCATTATTTCACCTTCTTTTTGTATATTTCTTTAGCATAGGTTTAGCATAGGCTTTATCCTTTTGGTTATTTTTTAGTATGCCCGATTGTGCATTGGTGATTTACATTGATAGTGTACATTGATGATTGTACATTGATTGATCAAAATGATATTTGGGTATATAAATCTTATTCTGGAGAGGATAATATTCTGGAGAATCCGGTGCTGTCCATGTCTGCCCTTATGCCATATTCTGAGAGGTGTGTCCTTGAATGCCTGGCCTTTTCTTCCCTGAGTCTCTGCAATATCAATTCCATCCGTGGTATCTTCCGGATCCCGTTCTTCTTGCAGAATGCATGCACATCATAGAATCCGACTGTGTCGATTTCAGAGGATATCATCCCGACCAGCCATTTCAGTCTCCTGTCATCAGGGCAGTTCTTGGCCATCATCTTCAGAAGCTTCTTGTCCCAAAGCTTGCCGACAAACATGGGCCCTGAGTATTCCATCTTCTTGTCGCAGCAGAATCCGATGTTATGTTCAGATACTTTCTGCTGGCAGCATTTTGTGCAGTATAAGAGATACTTATGCTCTTTCATGAGCTCATCCACTTTCTGCTTTCCCTTCAGGCACCTGAAGAACACCCTGTAATAATGGTCTGATGAATAGGATAGTATCGGCACCAAGGCCTTCTCGAACTGCGCTCCGATGAGCTGCACTTTCCTTATCAGCAGCCTGAGCGCAACCTCATGCATTATCTCATTCCTCATTGGTCTTCCCCAATATTTCCTGAAGCATGTCTTGGGATATGTGCCTGCGAGCGGTGCTGTGTCTGTTGCAGTCACTGCGAGTATCCCGTCGCGGGCTATCCTCTTGGCAGCAGAGTCAAGGAAAGGGTTGGGTGTTCCGAACGGATCCACATCGATATAATCATATCCGCTTGAATTGAGCAGGAACTCGTTTGCGTCCTTGCAGCTCACTGGAGCAGAGACATTGTTCAGACCGAGGTTTTCCTTGATCTGCTCGCACGCAGCTGGAGAACTGTCATTCATGTCAAGCCTCTTGATCTTTCCTTTCTTGAGCTCTAACAAGAACCTAACCCCTCGCACACCTGAACCTGCCATCATGTCGCACATCTGCATCTCTTCCTTGTCGATCGAATTGAGCAGTAGTATGGCGATATCCCTGTTCAGCTTCATCACTGGATTATAGAACACTGGCATCTTCTTAGATATCTTGCCCTGACAAGCTATTATCTTTGCTTCTCCCTCAGTCTGTTCCATGGAACACAAGAAAAAGTGTTAGAATAAAAAGCTTAGCTTGGGATGATGTGCATCCATTTTATGGTCTTGCCATCATCATTCTCCACCATGATCCTGACAAGCATCTCATGATGCTCCTCTGTGAACTCTGGGAAGACATATCTGCCGTGCTTGGCCAGCGGAGGGACATCGAATCCTTTTGTCTTGTAGTAGAAATCATCTGCTTCCGGTATCCAGAGAGAGACTGTCGCATCCTCCATGTCATCATCGATCGGATTGAGCACATTGACATGCACTGCCATCTCTTCGCCTGGGAAAGAAGGATCCATCCTGACCATGCCCATCTGCGGATAGCTGTGGTGCATGACAACTACAAGGAATAAAGAGAATATAAGCCAGTTGAGTTTGTTCATTTCTAACCCCCCCCAAAATTTACTATTATAAGATAGCAAAGGAGACTAAAGACTTATATAAATCTTATTATTGGATTGAGAATATTTAATGAACACTATTGTCACTAATTTGGGACTAAAAGACCTATAACCCCCGAATTCAGGGAAAAATTTAAATAGTCTTTCTAATTTCTATGCATTAGTGAATAATACAATTCACTACTAAAAAGATGCTAAATTCTGGCAGAAAGTGTGGTTAGGACACTTGAGAATGCTTTGAGATTGAAGATCATAATTAGTGCAATCAGTTCAATATAATGGTTTTGTGGGGGAATAAGATGAAATATAATGTACTATTCGGGGTATTGCTTAGTTTGCTGCTAGTCGGAACTGTTTCCGCAGTTGACATCGCTTATGTTGTCGGTGATGCATCCATCCTGACATCGCATGAGTACAGCATCAAGTCGATCCTTCAGAATGACATGCACTTCACAGTGCATCTTGTCGACGATGATGATCTGGGCGCATTGCCGCAGAATGACCTGCTCCTGATTGCAGACTCTGCGACAGACGCCGATGTGGCCTCTCTGGATGTGCAGGGCTCCCCTTCCCTCACCATGAACGGCCATTTCCTTTATGAGCAGGGTTGGGAACAGACCCCGGGATTCCCCAACACCTATTCTGGCGCTTATAGCACAATCAACAGGTATTTCTGCCCGAACCATGAGATAATGACACCCTACACAATGATCTACGACATCATCACAACTGTCCAGGACCCTTGGGGCAGCTATTACAATGTCATGAATATCGTTGTTGATGACATCACAGGCACAAGGCTTGCAAATGGCGACGGCGGCTCTGATGTGGTCCTCGGTATAAACACTGCACCAAGGAGGGCTTTCTTCGGCCTTCAGGGCGCCCAGTACTGGAACAACAATGGGAGGGATGTCTTCATCAGGACAGTCAACTGGATCCTGTATGGTGTCTCGAATTCAGCCCCTTATCTCCAGCCGATCGCTGATATCACAGTCTTTGAAGGCGAGCTTGTTACGATCACAGCACTGGCGGCTGATATGGAGAATGATCCCATAACTTATTCCATAAACGACAGCAGATTCTCACAGGATGATAACATCTTCACTTGGCAGACCCAGGTCGGGGACAATGGTGTATATTCTGTCACTGTTGGCGCTTCTGATGCCTATCATACATCAAGCGAATCAGTGAATATCAATGTCATTGACATAGATAATGACAATGACGGGTATGATTACACTATGGACTGCGATGACAATAATGCGAGCATCTATCCGGGAGCACCAGAGATCCCTTATGATGGTATCGATCAGGACTGCGATGGTGCAGAC
>JAFGLG010000014.1 GCA_016928155.1 Candidatus Woesearchaeota archaeon
ACAATAATGCGAGCATCTATCCGGGAGCACCAGAGATCCCTTATGATGGTATCGATCAGGACTGCGATGGTGCAGACCTCACAGATGCCGACAATGACGGCTATGAAGCAGCAATAGTAGGCGGAACAGACTGCGATGACAACAATGCAGATGTGAATCCTGGAGCAGTCGAGATCCCATACGATGGTCTTGACAATGACTGCGATCCGGCAACGCTTGACGATGACCTTGATGGAGACGGATATGTCCTGGCAGATGACTGTGATGACCTGAACGCAAGCATCAACCCAGGCATGCCGGAGATCCCGTACAACGGAGTCGACGACGACTGCAATGCATCAACACCAGACGATGATCTTGACAGTGACGGATACAACTCCACTGTCACAGGAGGGGATGACTGCAATGATTACAATCCTGACATAAACCCGGGCATGGCAGAGATACCATACAACGGCATCAATGATGACTGCAACCCGGCGACTGTCGATGATGATCTTGATGGTGATGGTTATCTGCTCATTGATGACTGCAACGACCTGAACGCAAGCATCAACCCAGGCATGCCGGAGATACCGTACAACGGAGTGGATGACGACTGCGATCCGGCAACACCGGATGATGATCTTGACAGTGACGGATATGATCTGGCTGATGACTGCAATGACAATGATCCGAATGTCAATCCGGGCATGGCAGAGATACCATACAACGGCATTGACGATGACTGCAATGCATCAACACCAGACGATGATCTTGACAGTGACGGATACAACTCCACCATTACAGGCGGGGATGACTGCGATGATAACAATGCAGCTGTCTATCCCGGAGCTGTAGAGGTCTGTGATGGAGCGGATAATGACTGTTCTGGAACTGTTGATGACAATCTTGCACCTGAACCTTGCGCTCTGCAGCATGGCATCTGCACAGGATCAGTCAAAACCTGCGGCGGTGTCCTGGGCTGGTTGGACTGCAATGCATCTGAGTATGGCCAATATTATGAGGCTGGCGATGAGACATCGTGCGATGCCCTGGACAATGACTGCGATGGGATAATTGATGATGGCATCTTCCAGCAGTCTGGATCCAGTGATGTCGGCGAATGCTCATATGGTGAGATGATGTGCATCCTTGGTTTCTGGGTGAATATCACCATGCCTGTTGAGCCTGTGGATGAGACCTGCGATAGCTTGGACAACGACTGCGACGGGCTGTTCGATGAGGACTTCGATAATGATTTTGACACTTACACAACATGCGGCACCAACACCACAACCGGTGATCCTGTTGATCCCGATTGCAATGATCTGAATGCAAGCATCAACCCAGGCATGCCGGAGATACCGTACAACGGAGTCGACGATGACTGCGATCCGGCAACACTTGACGATGACTTGGATGGCGATGGATACAATTATACTGACGACTGCAACGACCTGAACGCAAGCATCAATCCGGGCATGCCAGAGATCCCGTACAACGGAGTCGACGACGACTGCAATGCATCCACATATGATGATGATCTTGATGGTGATGGTTATCTGCTCATTGATGACTGCGATGATTTGAATGCAAGCATCAACCCAGGCATGACAGAGATCCCATACAACGGAGTCGACGATGACTGCGATCCGGCAACACTGGACGATGACTTGGATGGCGATGGATATGATCACACTACAGACTGTGATGACACAGATCCTGAGATAAATCCTGGCATGATTGAAACATGCGATGGGAAGGACAATGACTGCTCTGGCACTGTTGATGATAATCTTGTTCCAGACCCTTGTCCTCTTCAGATGGGTGTCTGCGCAGGCTCCACTGAGATCTGCGGTGGTGTTCTTGGCTGGCTCGGATGTGATTCCTTGAGCTATGGCCCTGATTACGAGGCCGGCAATGAGACATCCTGTGATGCCTTAGATAATGACTGCGATGGTTCGCTGGATGAGTATATCTACAACCAGACAGGCGACACTGATGTAGGTGAGTGCGCTTATGGATACAATCAGTGCGTGGTCGGCAGTTGGTATGTCATACAGCTTCCTGTCAATCCTGTCCCTGAACTGTGTGATGGTCTGGATAATGACTGTGATGCATTGTTTGATGAGGACTTCGATAATGATTTTGACACTTACACAACATGCGGCACCAACACCACAACCGGTGATCCTGTTGATCCTGACTGTGATGATACGGATCAGTCAGTGAACCCGGGAGCTGCAGAAATCTGCAATCTTGTTGATGATGACTGCGATGGACTAGTCGATGAGGATGGCTGTTCCTGCTCTGATAGTGATGGAGGCCTGAACTTCTCGGTTCAGGGCTCAGTTTCAGGCTATGGATGCCTGGATTCATCCTGCGGTGACATTGATGAGTCTGATTATTGTGACAATGGCAGCATTGTTGAGTATTACTGCATGCCTGACGGCCAGTTCAATGTGACAACATCTGATTGCCAGTGGGGATGTGAAGATGGAGCATGTCTCCCTCAGCCTGTATGCATAGACAATGATGGGGACAGCTATAATGGCTCTGAGAGCATAGGAAATTGCGGCATCATGGACTGCAATGATCATAATGCAACAATAAACCCGGGCATGACAGAGATACCGTACAACGGAGTGGATGATGACTGTGATCCAGCCACTTTGGATGATGATCTTGATGGTGATGGTTATCTGCTCATTGATGACTGTGATGACCTGAATGCAAGCATTAACCCGGGAGCAGCTGAGATCCCTTATGATGGGATTGATCAGGACTGTGATGGTGCAGACCTGACAGACGCCGACGATGATGGCTATGACGCAGCAATAGTAGGAGGTACAGACTGCGATGACAATAATGCAAGCATCAACCCTGGAATGCCAGAGATCCCATACAACGGAGTGGATGATGACTGCAATCCTGCGACATTGGATGATGACCTTGATCAGGATGGTTATAATTCCACAGCAACAGGAGGCACAGACTGCAATGACAACGATCCGGCTATAAACCCGGGTGCAGCAGAATTATGTGATAATATTGATAATGACTGCAATGGTGTTGCTGACAACATACATCAGTCATGCTCTGTGAATTGGCAGGGTATCTGTGCTGAAGGCCAGGAGACCTGCGTATCAGGCATCTGGTTCGGATGTCCGGCCCCTCAGGCAGAGACCTGTGATGGTATCTTGGATGAGGATTGTGATGGCATTGTCGATGATGGATGCGAGTGCAGTGCTGGCGATACAAGGCCTTGTCCCATGCAGCAGGGAGTCTGCGCTGGTTCATTTGAATCCTGCGAGAATGGCGCTTGGCCGGGCTGTGGTTTGGATGAATATGGCCCACAGTATGAACCAGGAGATGAGACCATGTGCGATGCCTTGGACAATGACTGTGATGGCCAGTGGGATGAGGACATAACCCGGCAGACTGGCTCCACTGATGTAGGCGAGTGCTCTTATGGCCTCATGAGATGCGTAATAGGCTTCTGGATGAACATCACTATGCCTGTAGGCCCGGTTCCTGAACTGTGTGATGGTCTGGATAATGACTGTGATGCATTGTTTGATGAGGACTTCGATTATGATTTTGACACTTACACAACATGTGGTACAAATACTACAACCGGTGATCCTGTTGATCCTGACTGCAATGACTATGATGCCACTGTCTATCCTGGTGCGCCTGAAGTTTGCGATAATCAGGATAATGATTGTGACTCAGTGATTGATATGATCTCTCAGGCTTGTTCAGTGTCCCATTATGGCATCTGCGCTGTCGGCACAGAAATATGCGCAGCCGGTGTCTGGGATGGCTGTCCTGCGCCTCAATCAGAGATCTGCGAAGGTCTTGTTGATGAAGACTGCAATGGGATTGTCGATAACGGATGCCAGTGCACAATAGGCGACACACAATCATGTCCGGTCCAGCTGGGTGTCTGCTCTGGAAGCACAGAGACCTGTGTTGATGGTGTCTGGCCTGGCTGTGTCGATGCTGATTATGGCTCAGATTATGAGCCTGGTGCAGAAGCTTCCTGTGATAACATGGACAATGATTGTGATGGCTCTGTTGATGAGTACATCTCTTATTCATTCGGCTCTGGGGTCGGTGAGTGCAGGGAAGGTGTCGCTACATGCTTCTTTGGCGTGTGGTACAACACTACAATATCTGTGGATCCTGCGCCAGAGGCATGCGATGGCAGGGATAATGACTGCGATGGATTGTTTGATGAGGACTTTGATGCTGACAGCGATGGTTATACCGCTTGCGGCACAAGCCCCCTTGACGGCAGCTTCATAGGCATCGACTGCGATGACAATGACGAAACAATCCACCCTGGCGCTCCTGAGCTTAATGACAATATCGACCAGAACTGCGTGAATGACGCTCCTACGCTGCAGGTCCAGGAGACCTACATTGTTACAGAAGGTGATCTTTTGCAGGTGATTGCGCTTGCTTTTGACACTGATGGCGATGAGGTCTTCCTGGCCTACGGTACTCCGTTGGACGCGAACGGCACTTGGCAGACCGGCTTCAATGATGCTGGGAATTATAGTTCAAGCGTGACTGCTTCAGATGGCCAGCTCCAGGTGACAGCTTATTTCAGCATTGTTGTGCTTGAAACTGGGAATCATGCGCCTGTAGTTGGGCCTGTTGCTGACATCACAGTGTATGAAGGAGAAGTCGTGCAGGTCGCTGTTGATGCATATGATCCTGACAATGATCCTTTGGTCATGTCTTATTCAGCTCCGCTGGATTCCAATGGTTATTGGCAGACTGGCTATACTGATGCTGGTGTCTATCCTGCGACTGTCAGTGTGACAGATGGCTCTGCTGTTGTGGTCAGGCAGTTCACGATAACTGTGCTTGAAGTTGGGAATCAGCCTCCTGTATTGGATGACCTCAGGGACATCTCAGTTTATGAGGGTGAGTTCGTGGATGTTGATGCCCATGCTTATGATCCGGAAGGCGCTCCTGTCACAATAGCTTACTCTGCTCCGCTTGATGCAGATGGTGAGTGGCAGACTGCTAAAGGTGATATGGGAACATATATCATCACTGTGACTGCTTCAGACAGCAATCTGTCAGTCTCCAAGACATTCACATTGACTGTCTCTGAGAAGCCTGTGGAAGCTGTGTATGTCGATGCCCTGCAGATCATCAATGAGGATTCTGTGCTTGATGACGGCGAGGTGGTGGCTCTTGTCAGATTCACAAATTCAGGTGACAAGGACATGAAGAATGCCAGGGTCAGGGTGACTTTTGACGAGACTGGCTACTCTTACAGCAAGAGCATAGACAAGCTGCCTGATGGCGAGTCAGAGGCTGTGATACTGCATATCCCGCTGCCGCATGATTTTGCGCCAGGCGTGTATACTTTGAGATTCACGATCTCGAATGATAATGTGCACAGGGTCAAGCACAGGGACTTTGCAGTCTATTAGCCCTTAAATTTTTTTAATGTTTTTTCCTTATTTCCTTGAGAATTCTGTTCACTGTCTGCTCCATTGTATTCTCTTCTGTGTTGATGATCACATCATGCTTTGTCGGTTTAACATACCCATGTATCCTCTTCACAATGCCGGGTCTGCGCTTCCCTGATCTCATGTGATCCCTTTTCAGGGCTGTGTCGACACTGCAATGCAGGAAGAAGGAGTGCAATGTGTAACCGTATCTCTTCATGTGCAGCCCTAGTTTCTTCTTCAGGCTTTCTGCATTCATCTCCTGGACTAAGATGTTCTGCTTGAGTTTCATAAGCTCTTTTGCCATCATGTGCACAGCTTCCTTTGCTATCCTCTTTGCATTCTGCTTTCCTGCTCTCTGCAGGTGCTTCTTGATGTAAGCCCTGTCTATGAATGCATATGATTTCAGTTTCTTGTAGAGGATGTCGGCAATCGTTGACTTCCCTGCAGCCATGGGTCCGGTTATATTGAGAAGCTTAGGCATGGCACATCTCTGGTCCTCCTGTTATTTAATTATTTTGGTCGTCACTGTTCACACATCCCAAAGTTTTATATAATCGGGCATCTTATCTCAAAAAAAGTCCCAAGGCGATACAATTCCTGGCTACCTAGGCATAGATGAATCGAACCATGGACGTTTCCCGGAGTTCTACGTGTGCGTTTTTTCCACCAATCATAAGGATACCGAGTGCAACGGACATAGGTTCTCTAAGATCAAGAGCACAAGCACACCCATCCCGAATATCCTTGGGCCTAACACTAACAGGGAATTCAGATATATCGAGGTTGATCATGATTACAAGCAGAGGTTCGGCCCCCATCGCATCAAGGTTGTTGCGATAGGGGAGTTCATCAGGGAATTCTCTGGTCTGGAGCTTTGTCTCTTTGATGGCGAACTCCAGCAGGTCTATCGTGATGAGTTGGCAAAGGCTGTTGGTTCCATGCCTGATTTCAGGTCAGAGAAGGGGGCTGATGTCCGTTACAGGCTGGTCAATCTTGCTGACCATATCGCCAGGATGATGTATAAGTATAGGACTGTGCAGAAGCTCTCTCATAATTTCAATCTGTATGATTCTGAGAGGATTGAGCCTGATCTTGATGCATGGCAGCATTTCTTCAGGAAGTTCAGGACAGCATGAATCAATGGATTGCATTTACTGATAATTGATTATTTACTTATTGATGACTGGTAACATTTAAAATGTCAGTATTTTCCCCTTGATTCATGCAAGGGAATGATGTTTTCTGCACTCACTTGGAGCATTGGAGAGGGAATGGCCAGATGCTGTATGAATCTGGTCTGGCTTATGCCATTTTGAGCCCCACACCTATAACGCCGGGCCATGTCCTTGTTGTCCCGCGGATGCATGCTGCAAAGATGGCTGATCTTGATGAGATGACAGGCAAGGCCATGTGGGATGCGGCTGAAGATGCATACAATGCTCTTATAGGAAGATTCTATTCAGGCAGGGAAGCGATGCAGGGATTGCATGATTTCTATGAAGGGCTCAGGGATCATCCCCCTAATGATCTGGGTATTGGAGAAAGGGCTGCAGGATGTTGCGAGGCCATGCTTCATGATCCGAGGTTGTATATTATCCCTGTCGGCTATCATTTTGGCGGCAGCGGCAAAGGTGTCCAGCTTACTGTCAGGGATCATGCGCATGCTCATCTTCATCCTATCAGGAAAGATATCAGCCTGTCTCAGGCACTTGCGAACTCTCCTGATTTCTACTAAACCTTTTTAAACAATTATTCATTATTCCAGGCCATGGGGGAGCGCATAATATCTGACTTGCATATCCATGGACGTTTTTCCAGAGCCACTTCTAAACAGCTGGATTTTGTGAATCTTGAGAAGTATGCAAGATTGAAAGGCATAAATCTGCTTGGCACTGGTGACTTCACCCATCCGAAATGGCTTGGTGAGATAAGGTCGAATCTGAGCGAGGATGGCTCTGGGATCCTTAAGACAGGGTCTGGCTTTCATTTCATGCTCACTTCTGAGATTTCTCTGATGTACAGCCAGGATGGCAGGGGCAGGAAGGTGCATCTTGTGATCCTCGCCCCGGATCTTGGTGTTGTTGCTCAGATAAATGAATATCTTGGCAAAAAAGGCCGCCTGGATTATGATGGCAGGCCGATCTTCGGCAAGCTTCCATGCGACATGTTTGTCGACGACATGAGGAGGATAAGCACTGATATTGAGGTGATAGCCGCTCATGTTTGGACCCCGTATTTCGGCCTTTTCGGCTCCATGTCTGGCTTTGATTCTGTTGAGGATGCTTTCAAGGACCAGTCAAAGCATATCCACGCTCTGGAGACTGGCCTGAGCAGTGATCCTGAGATGAACTGGCGTCTTTCGAAGCTTGACCGCTATTCTCTTGTCTCTTTTTCTGATCTTCATTCTTTCTGGCCCTGGAGATTAGGCAGGGAAGCTACGATTTTTGATGCGAAGTTGGATTACAAGAGCATCCTCAGTGCGATAAGGAACAAGGAAATTGCTGAGACTATCGAGGTTGACCCGAATTATGGCAAATATCACTTTGATGGTCATAGGGATTGCAAGGTCTGTCTGGAGCCAAAAGATACTGTGAAGCATAAGGGCATCTGTCCTGTCTGCGGAAAAAAGCTGACAATCGGTGTCCTCAACCGTGTTGAACAGCTTGCAGACAGGCCATTAGGCACCAAGCCAGAGGGCGCTGCACCATTCAGGAGATTGATTCCCTTGTCAGATATGATCTCTGCTCTCACTGGTTCTGCTGTCTCATCTCAGAAGGTCTGGAAGGTGTATTATGACTTAATCAAGAGGTTCGGCACTGAACTTGATGTCCTGCTGGATGCTCCTGAAGAAGAATTGAAGAAAGTTGTTGATGGTCCGCTGGCAGATTCCATAATCCTGAATCGGCATGGGAACATCAGGATCCTGCCCGGTTATGATGGTGAGTATGGTGTTCCTGTTCTGGGTGAGATGCCGAAGAGATCAGAATTCAGGCCCAAGCATATCCAGAAAGGATTATCTGATTTCTAGTTCTGAGAATTCTCTGCCTCTTTGTTTTCTCTGATTGAAAATCTTCAAGGATAAGGGCAAATTCGCGGTGCGAATTTGATGCGGCAAGATAAATTCTTGAAGATTTTCCTGCTAAAGGTGCATCAAGGCACTGGATTAGGCGCTCAAGCAAGACTCAATCACACCACATAGAATTGCACGAATAACGTCGAGAAAAAAAGATGTGGCCCCGCGAGGGGCTACGAGAAAATTACTTTTTCTTCTTCTTTGCAACCTTCTTCTTTGCTTTCTTCTTGGTTGCCTTCTTCTTTACTGCTTTCTTTTTAGTTGCCTTCTTAACTTTCTTTTTTGCCAATGCAATTCACCTCAAAAGGTTTGATTGATGTTTTTAAATCGTCGCTAGTATTTAAATATTTTCATTTTATCGCTTTTTTTCCGAAAATTTGCAAAAATTTTCTAAAAATTTCATTTTTTTGTCAGAATTTTTTTTATTTTCTGCAAAATTGGGTGTGATTCCAAAAAAATTTGTTGTTTTGTGCATCAAATGTCCATTTTCCGGTTTGTCGTCGGCAGATTTAGGGTGTTCTTGCATGGATTTTGCTTGGAAAACATGAAAAAATGCATGAAACTGGGAGATTCCTGCTGATCACGCAAGGAAGAAAGGGAAAAGCAGGACTGCAGCACAGATGATCATGCTGAAATAGACCGCCCGGTTCCATGCAAATATTTTTCTTCCGTCAAAATTGCCGAAAGGCAGCATGTTGAACAGCGCGAGCCATGCATTGATCTGTGTCCCGAAAAGCGCTATCGATTGGAGGATTCCTTGAGAGAAGAATGATATGGCAAGGAAAATGACTGCGATCAATATGTTTGTGAGAGGCCCTGCCATCGATATCTTGCCGTTTCGCGCCTTATCAACATTTCCGTGTATCAGCACTGCCCCTGGCGCTGCAAAGAGGAAACCTGTGAAAGATATGATTATCGCAAAAAAGAGCATGCGGAAATCTGCCCGGTATTCTGCCCAGCATCCGTATCTCTGGGCCACGAGCTTATGCCCGAGCTCATGGAAGACAAAGCCGGTGCCTACTGCCAGTGCGCTGTGCAGCAATGTGACAAGAAAGCCTTTTCCCGGATCAAGCATCACTATGGTGAATGCCATTGTGATGGCAGCCCAGCTTATTGCAAGGTGCTTTATCTCTATGCCTGAGAATCTCATTTTGTCGTCGGTGATTTCTTCAGCTTGCTGACGATGTTGTTCTCTATGAAGAACCAGATGAAGAAGATTGTCACTGTAAGGACAAGCACATGCCTGAAGTTGAACTGATGGATTCCTGCCCAGTCCAGGAGCCACATGTAGAGTATTGAGAATACGCCGTAAAGGACTAGCCTGTAGAACACTGCCACGAAGATGATCTTTATGAGGTCTGATAGCTTCCTCTTTTCCATGCCTATTATAATATAGGCCGGTTTTATAAAGTTATTATTGAAATATTTATTTTCAATATTGATATTATTTTGCTGGTGACTGGAAAATCAGAAAAAGTTATACCTACATATTTGCAGAAGATGCAATTCTGTAAGATTTGTAGGGTTAACTGGATCAAGTATCAGAGGTTCTTGACAGTCCTTGTTATTGTCCTGATATGATTATATGAATTCAAGAAGAAAAATGAGCATAGCCCAAAACCAGTATTGTCCTACAATATCTCAACGGGTAAAAGAAACGTGGGTTTAACTCTAAGATTGTTTCTATAGGAATTTTAGGAAACTATAAATATAACTAACTAAAATTAAATAATATTAAATAAAAAATAGAGAAAATTAATAAAATAAAGTATATATTCCTGAATATATATTAAATAACTATATAAAAAACAATAACATTTATAAATAACTAATTAAAATAAAACAACTATCTTTAAAAAAGAAGGGATGCATTTGAAGGATTTCAGGCTGAAGATAATTGACCTGTTCGCTAAGGACCTCTCGCAAGACTTCACCATCCTCCAGATCTCCAAACAATTCAAGAAATCCTATTCTTTCATCAACAAGGAAGTCAGGAATCTTATCAATCAAGGAATCCTCAGGAAAAGGATTGTCGGCAACGCGATCCTATGTTCCCTTGATTTCTCTAATCATCGCACCATACTCTATCTTGCATTGAATTCCTTTGAGAACAAGACAGAATCCCAGAACACTGATTTTGATGCATTGATTGAAGAGCTCCAGAAGCATGATGTGATCCACTCTGTCTATTTCTCTGATAAGACTCTCTGCATAATCTGCGAGAATCAGGTGCGCGTCTCTCATTTTGTCCCTTATGATATCAAGTTCCTTGCTCTTGACAAGAGGCAGTTCCGCGAGCACATCAGGGAGCATCTGCTCAAGGATCCCCTCGTGCTTTCTGGTTTCGAGAATTTCTGGACATTGGTGGGTGATGCAAGATGAAGAAGGCGCAGGTCACAATTTTCATTGTCATCGGACTGGTTGTGATAATCGCAGCTGGACTGATATTCTACATAAGGGGTCTCCAGCAGGAGGAGATAACTGCTGAGAGGGAACTCATGTTCGAAGCCCCTTATCAGGTCAGGCCGATACAGGAGTATGTGCAGCAGTGCCTGGAGGAGGTCACAGAAAGGAGTGTATATCTGGCCGGATCCAGGGGCGGAAGGATATACCCTGTCGGAGAATATCTTGACACAGGATACACGAACACCACTTATTATTATGATTACGGAGAGGACAATAGCCCGTCTCTTGAAGAGATCGAGGCCCACATCGCAGTATTTGTCGAGGATAATCTTGACAGATGCTCCAACTTCAGTATTTTTGAGTCTCAGGGATTTGAGATTGAGACCCGCAATATTACAGCAAATGTGAGTGTTTCCTGGAATTCTGTCTTCTTCAGGATTTATTATCCAATAGAAATCAGAAAAGGGAATTCAGAATATTCCCTGCTTGATTTCGCGGATAGGGTACATATGCCATTTGGCATGGCATTCAACATATCCCAGCAGATACTGGAGATGGAATTCAGAGATCCGGATTATATTGATCTCAGCCTGCTTTCGCAGTTTGATGCAAATGTCACTGTAATCCCTCATGATGAGGAGAATGTCCTGTATTCCATCATCTGTGATGTCCCGGGACAGCAGCCTTTCAGCTACCTGTTTGCCAACAGGTTCGAATACAACAGTCCGCCGAGATTGAGCATTCCAGATACCTTGACACTGACTGAGGATGTTGCTTTCTCTTACCAGGTCATTGCATCAGATCCTGACGGAGACAGGCTGACATATCACGACGACATTTCTATGTTCGATATCTCAGATACAGGCATGATTGAATTCACCCCAGGGATACCGGGCGAGTTCGATGTCACGATAACAGTGCGTGACTCAAAAGGGAAATATGATCAAAAAGTTATGAAGGTGATCGTCAATGAAAATTAGGAAGATGTATGAGTTCATGGAGAAGCAGCCTCTTGAGGCTGTACGTGTCCTGAACAGGGGGAGTTATCACACAGGTGAGGAATGGCAGGAGAAGAGCATCTACGCCTATATGGGCGAGAAGAAGATCCCTTCCTGAGGTGCAAAGATGAGCGCAAGACCTAAGCATCATGGAAGATATTATGGATTGAGTGCAGAAGAGATAATCGAAGGTTACATGGCAAAGATAGAGAATAAGGCCTTTGAAGCAGTCAAGTTCCCTAAAGAGGAGAAGAGGGACTATGACCTCAGGGATGTGCTGAAGATGATGGAGGATATGTAAAAGGATATGCTCATCTCCCTGCATCTGACTGCCGATGGCGGTTGGGGGGTGGGCCAACAATCAAAGAATCAGAAGATAAGAAAAGAAAAAACATTGATCGGGCAAAAAACAGCGGGACCCCAAGCGTGTTGGGGCTAAACAAAAAGACAAAACAAGCAAATGAACAGGAACAACATCATCAGGAAAAGGGAAAGGAAGAGCATGTTTGAACTCATAGCTGCGCAGTTCAACCACAGGAACTTCTGCAGGTTCATGTCCCTCTTTATAATCTACCTGATGATATCGCTCACTTTCAATGTGTCATTAGCTTACGCTCAAAATGAGGCAACCGAAGCCATAAAATCTGAGGATCCAGTTGAAGGATGCGTCAAGAACCCCTCATCATGCGATTGGAACTCCTTAAGCCAGGAAGATTTGCAGAGGGTTCTTGCAGCTGACGCCCTTGATATCAATCAGATACCCCCAGATATTATTCTCGCGAATATTGACGCTCTGGGAAGCCGTGTGAACCAGCTTAAGAACTATGAAGCATTCCAGAATCCTGCTGATCTGCAGAAACTCCTGAACTATCTGGATGCGAGCAGGATTCCTGCGCTGACAGGTGATCAGATTGACAATGCATTGAAGGGTCCGCCTCCTGGAACACTCAGGCCTGATCAGCGGGCAAGCCTCAACTCAGGCCAGCTGGCAACAGGTGATGTGATCTCCAATCTCGGCGACATGTCTACAGAACTTGCCAATCCTGCTTTCCAAAGCCAGCTAAGCGCAGCATTGAAGAGCAAATTTGGCCTTGGTTTTGATGTTGATTTCTCTGAATATTCAGGAGACAAGTTCAGGGTTGATTCAAATGGGATTGTGAGCCATTGTGATCATGCGAGATGTGATACTATCGATCTGAATTCATTGAGATCACAAAACCTCAAATCCGTGAATATCGTCACTGTAGGCACAGGGGAGCACGGCAAAGAACATGGATTCACGCTTGTTACCAAGAAAGAAGAAATCAGGATAACAGGTTCATCTGATACAGGTTTCAGTATCACTGGGATGGTCGATGGTAAGGCTGTTACTGAAATGAATGGTGAGACTCTTAATCTTGGAGGAGGCTCTTACACAATAACCGGCTGTGACACCGCAACAAATACATGCACAATAGCATTGACAGATGGAAGTACTGTCGGCTATGATGGGATCAGCATGAAGTGCAAGGAAGCTGAATGCTCCTGGACCCTGACAACTTACACAGATGGAAGCGTGGACGTCGCCATGACTGGACAGCAGCAGGTATCTTCCACAAATCCAAAATATCAGGACTTGAGCGCAAGCGCATTTCAGGATGGCAGCATAAGTTTAGGATTAGGGAAAAATGTCAATGGCTACAGGGATATCCTGAGCATATCCGGCACAAATGCGCATCTTGATTATGCATCAGTAGACTCCCTGAAAGATGAGACTCTCAGGCTTGATGGCAGTTTCATATTGAATCTTGACGCAAATGCCCAGCCTGTTGATCTTGACTTGATTGGCAGGAGCTCATGGGCTTCAGTGGGGGATGACAGGATAGGTGGAGAATCAACTCTTTATTCGGAGAACAGGTTCGGTGCTGAAGATATCAACAGGAAAATCATCTTCCAGGGAGGCGCCCCGACCACGCTTCAGGAGAAAGAGAGGACTCTGAAGGAATATGATGAGCGCAGGAGAGAGCTGATTGCACAGCTCGGCACTGAGGATCACCATGAAGTTATTGCCTTGGACAACAAGATACACAATCTTCAGAAGGATTACGATCTTGAATACCAGAGATTCCTTGCTGATTATCCAGGTTATGCTGGCGTCGCATATATAAGCATGGTGAGCACAAGGGACAGGTCACTTGAGAGATATGAGAATGGACAATATACCTGGAAAGATAGTGATGCTAATCACATAAGGGTTATGTCAGTCGGTGACAATTATTTCCAGGTCAAGGATGAGAGGGTCTGGGCAGGTCCTGGAGTGATTCAGGGCATTGATCCTTCAGGAGCAGGCAGCATGTTCAGCACCATCACTCCGACCTCTTATGTAGAGAATGACTTCGATTTTGCCCATGTCTGGAATAAAGTTCTGGTGGACGGCAGAGAGATAGAATTTGAGAATAAATATCACAAGGACAGTGATGGGGATTATCATGCAATGATGGGGACTCCTGATCTTCCTGCCAATGCCAATCTGGACATGCCCACTTATTTCAGGGTTCTTGGCCCTGTCACGAGGACAAAGACAGTGAATGCTGATGGGGTCATTGAGTATGGCCAATGGCAGTCAGGAGTGTTCTATGTCGACCCATTGACAGTTGAGATAGCTCATTTCCTTGGGGAAGGTAAGGATTATGTCTCATTGGCAGAGGTAAATGAGGAGAGAGAATATGAGATAAGGCTATTGAATGTATTGGCTACACCGGGAGGGAAGGCCCTGGTCGACCAGATACAGGGAATTTCTGACAGGTGCAAGACGCGCTCTTGCAGAAAGAACCTTGAACCGATCCTGGCAGGATTCAGCACAGATATTAAAGCGAATCAGCTTCTGGGTAATATTGACAAGACAACAGGCCTCTACCAGAAGCAGCTCACTCTTGGTGAAGGCCTGCGTCAGGTTGATTTTGATGCGCTGAAGACGATTGGTGATACCAAGTTTGACGGATTCTGGACAAGCAAGAGGCATACGACTGAAGCGCATGATCTTTTCAGGGATACAAAGAATATGCTGGATCTCATTGATAGTATTGCAGGCAGGGAATATGGCGAAATAAATTTCTATTTTGGGCACAACAAGGATGATGCAGCTGCCATGGATCTCACTGTCAAGACACTTAGGGAACTTGGTGATCTCAGGCAGGCTGCTGGTCTGATGACTGATAAGAGTTACGATAATCTGTTTGACAAGAACAGCCAGCAGTACACCCTTGATCTCGGCCAGATATACAGCGATCTTTATGGCCAGACAAAGGACCTTTTCATGACAGATGCGATGAGGAAGGAGGGGGAGAGAGGATATCTCGATAAGGCTGCTGAAATGTTTAGTAAGCTCACAGATCCGGTGCAAAAAGGCTGGCAGCTCGGCAACCTGTACAATACCGCAAGCCAGTATGATAAGGCGCTGCAGAACTATAATGATGCGCTGAAAGGAGCACAAGGTGATTCGAGGAACGCCATTCTGCAGTCAATGGCACAGGCTTATCTGAACAAGCAGGGATATAAGAGTGAGGGTATCAACAGTTATGGTGAGCTCAGCGCAGGCCTGCAGGCGATTGTTGACCTGATGAAGCATGATCAATCACTGTCATTGACACAGCAGGATGTGGCCAGGTTGTCAGATGAGTTCATAGCATCCCAGTGGGTGAATTTCCTCAACAAGAGATTGGGAGAGGCAAAGACCGCAGAGGACCTTGAAAAGCTCTTTAGGCTTTCCCAGGAGAGGCTTCCGGAAACTCATCCTGAAGTTGATACAACTGATTATTATCTTTTCATGTCTAGGCTGTATAATCAGATGGGCAGGGGTGAAGAGGCTGATCTGAATTTCAACATATACACAAGCAAGAAGTTCAATGAGCTTGGGACAACAATAAGGTCAGGCACATACGCTGATGTTATCAGAGGGATGGACAGCGTGATAGACGCACAGGAGCATCTGTCTAACCTGCATGCGCTCAATCAGAGATGGTTCGACTCACTGGAAAGCCTTGATAGCTCAAGGACTCTTGATCCGAGGAATGTGTACAAGTATGATGGCCAGGAATCAGGCATACTTCTGCAGTGGGGTCAGGCGCGCCCTGACTCAGATATCTATAAGGATTCAGACGCTATGGCCCTGAAAGCCATCGAAGGTGCTATGCAGAAGATGCAGGAAGCGAGAGAAAACCAGGATCTGACATCTGCTGAGAGGGATGAGCTGATCAAACAGATGAATTCATTCCGGGACAGCATGCTGATAAACAGGATGAATGCGCTGCTCGGTGTGAAGCAGGAAGGCACCACAAAAGATGACCTCTTGTATTTCTTGGAGAAGTTCTCTGGACTGAAAAAGGAACAGTCAGAAGCATTGAGCAAAGGGATGCAGGACAGGATAGGGGAGAACAATCAGCTTCAGATGCTTCTGGATGCCTTTGAGAATAAGATGGTCTCTGAAGCGGCCTTAGACAATCTTGTCAAATCAAACAATCTCCAGAATCAGTACAATTCACGGCTTGAACAGTTCCTTGCTGGGAAGGGGATATCATTAGATAAGTACAGGAAGATGACATCAGCTGATCAGAATAGACTCAGCAAAGAATTCTCAGATTCATCAAAGGAGATTCAGGATCTTAGGGCACAGCTCAGCCTGACCAGTGCAACAGCCAACAGGGACATCGCGATTGCTCTTTATGGAAAGACAGCCAAAGCCTTGCCTTATATGAGGGATTATGCGCTTACCACAACTAAGTTATCTGATCTTGAGGATTATTTCAGCACAAAAGAGAAGCTTGGCATTGCACGGGATGCAGATGATGCAGATGCCTTCAGGATATATAATGCAAGGCGTCTGGAAAGAGCAAATGATCTTGCCAGAAGCGGAAATCTTGATGGGGCAAAGAAGGATCTGGAATATGTTGCCAAAAACGGCCCGACTGCAGAGATGAGAGCAGGTGCTCAAAAGTCATTGACTGCCATTGATGATCAGATTAAACTGAGGGATGCAGCTGCTTTGGCCGATAGCGGGGACCTCCAAGGAGCTAGAGATGCTTTATTGAGGTTGAAGGACTCATCAGTCAAGGATCAGGCAGAGAAATTGCTGAAAAATATCGATAGCCGGATCCAGAGAGTCAAAACCATTGAAGTGGAGAACCAGAGACAGGATAGTCTGAAGAAGAAGGATGAAGAAATCGAGAAGAGATTGAATTTGATAGGGAGCAGAGGGTGGATTGTCGGTGGTACAGGTGACCAGGATGATCAGGCAAGAGAATTCTTTACTTTGATAAGCCAGTTGAAGAGTGATGAGAAAAGGCAAGAATGGCTGGGTAGATTAGAGGCACAACTGGCTAATGACCAAAGATTCAGAGCAATTTCTGCAAAACCAGCAGCACAGCTTACTGATGAGGAACGAAGATTTGCAGGAGTATATTATGAAGCGATGCTTGCCAAGCTGAATCTTCTCACAGGGACAGATGTAAGGAATCGCGGGATTGATAATCTTGATATCGGATCCCTTGATACAGACACATACAGGGAAGTCCTGAAGGTATTTGAGATGACACGCGGGCTGAGCAATCGTGCGTTTACAGAACCTGATTCCGGCTTCCTTGTCGGATGGTTAGAGGAGCTTGGTAGACATGCAAACCGTGATGTCACTTCAACAGACCGATTTTTTGACCAGACAGCTTTGGACAATCACCTTAATAGTCTGGAGAATAACTTGAGATCAAGGGCAACTGAGGATTCATTCTCAGTTGGCAGCAGTCTTGAAGGGATATCTGATCTTGACGGATTGTTCTACGCAGCACAGAATAAGGATTATAATCGGCTTTCCCAGGATTTTTCTATTGATTTCAGTGGCATGAATCGGCAACAGATGGAATCATTGGCTTCAGTGCTTATGGCCAGCGCAATCCAGGAAAAGGTAGAACTGGCTCTGAAGAATAATGATGTCTCAGGACTTGAACCAATCCTGCAAAGCTATGTTGACAATCAGAGAGACCAGAATAATCTGATTAATATCCAGCAGGCTCTGTTTACTGCAGGTTCAGCTGCGCCTGATCTGCGTGATAGATTCTTGAAAGAACTCGACGCATTTTATAAGGGTCCGGCCAAGGAAGGATTCAATCTTGACTTCAATTACATGGCGAATAGTCAAAGGATTGATCTCTATGATGGTCTATATGGCCACGGGCAGGCCACTGAGACAATCAAGATCCTTCAGGAATCTGGGATGCTTACTGAAGATCAGGCAAATTCTTTGGGAGGCATGATCACAGAAAGGTCTTTAAAAGACCAGCAGAGGGCGCAGGAGCAAAGAAGATTGGCTGAGATAAGGCAGGCAGATGAGAACACGGGTTATAGTGGTGTTCTCAACAGATGGATCGATGCATCTGATAAGATTGGCCACATGGCAGGTTCAGGTATTGGGCTTATAGTGGACATGGCTAATGGTGTAGATGCAGGAACAGCACTCCGAAACTATATGAATGATGCAACAGGAGGTATTGCAGGTGCAGTTGGCATTATTGACGCTGGTCTTGGCTTTATTTTTACACCAGTGATGGATGTTCTGAATGTTGGTGACTGGTATTATCTGCAGCAGACTCAGGGAATGAGGCAGTTTGGAGAACAAGAGCACATCATAAATTCCAGATATAAATCAATAGAAACTGCCTTGGCTAATGCCATGAGCCAGGACCCAGAGCTTCTGCTCAGGGGCATAAGGGCGCAGTATGGCGGAGAGCCTCTGTCAGCTGAAGACTCCAAAAAATTGTTTGGCAATGGCTTCACCCAGAAGGACCTGAATCATCTGAGGAATATTGATGCAGAGAACAGGGGTGCGCTCTCGGCGATGCTGGCAAAGAGGAGTGCTGATTCTTCTTCTGAATTCAGAAACATTGACACTTTCTACACCGCTCTTGCAGATAATTATCAGCAGATAAGGGACATAAACCGCTTCTCGAAGGAGAAATGGGGATATGATGAAGATGGTCATCATATGTTCGGGGATATTTGGTACAACCAGATACCAGCAGGAGCGACACAGCCGGTCACTGCAATAACCCAGGCATTGAAGAATCTTGCGTGGGACTCATGGAATTATGACGACGAAAGCATCCATGATCAGACCAGCACATTCAGGGAACAGAGCAGGGCTATCTGGAACATGGAAGCATTAGGTCTGAGCGCGACAGATGTCGCAAGTATGGAAAATGAAGAACTGAAAAGAATGCTGACTGAGGTAAACTCAAAATTGAATCCGCAGCAGATTTCGACCATGGCCCAGAATATGAGGTCTGCTGCAGACAACAATGCGCAGCTGCTGCTCTCAAGAGCAGGTGATGCCAGCAGGATGGGAGATTTTGCTGGAGCTGATTCCCTCAGTGCCAAAGCCTACTCCACTCTTGCTGACCAGGCCTATTATCTTAACAGGTTTGATGATGCTGTGAACTATGCACGCACTGCCGCTGATCTTGATGATGATTATTCTGGGGATTATGCTTGGATGATGACAAAAACAATAGCGACTGAGAATGCCATAAAAGTCGGAGAAGCAGCAAGGCAGGTAGGTGACCTATATGTTGTGATGACTGTTGCTGGAGCTACATTCAGTAAATTACAGAATGGCTTAACAAGAATCATACCCCAGAGATGGACAGGCATTGCTCCTGCTGAGACAAGAGTAATAGACCAGATGATCGCCCGTGAAGCCAGTCTAGGTACCACAAACATGCAAGCCATTGGGAATATGGCAAAGAATTCGTTGAAGGAATTCAACAAATTCTATAACCCACTGGAGTCCAGGGCTTGGACCATGAACCTTGAACTTGGAGCAGTTCACCAGGCAATTGAGGGTGTATCAAGTTCAATGCATGGAGAGAGCATGGGGCCTTATGATCCTAACTCCGGCGAGAAGGCCTTGTATTTCAACATTGCTCTCTTTGCAAAGCATCTCTATTCAGCAGCAAAAGGCAAAGGTACCGGTCCCTTGGAGACCCGTCCTGAATATGAGACCAGGGCTAGTAAGAATACTGCTCTGACCACCAGCAAAAATGCACAAGGGGGTACTGAACATTTCATAGGCCCTGAAGGTAACAGGATAAGAATAAACGGAGAGAGTGTGGTAAGGGATGGGAAAACATATACGATAGAAGTGGAGACCACAGCACTTGGAAATGAGAGGATAATGCTGCGGGATGCAACAGGCCAGAGGACACAGATTGCCAGGAACAGCATCCTTGATCTGCAATTCAGAGATCCAGTTTTGAGCACCCGTATAGCTGATATGAAAAGCCAGATAAGGACAGATGCATTGATGGAGATTGCCCGGAATGAGGTCAACAAGAATCTGGATGAGATTGCCAGATATGGGATTCCAAAGGGAACAACTGTTAGGGAAGAATTTGACACATCCACACCTGAAGGATTGAGGAGGCTTAGTGACCAGATGAGTGTCCAGAGATTGCTTGAGAGCAGTGAATACAAAGCATTATCATCTGACAAGCAGAGGGAAGTGCTCAGCCTGCATGACCAGATAATCTCCAGGTCCTTTGAGGCAAGAGCTTCAGATATTGATTCAAGATTAAGCAAAGCAAGAACAGACTTGAGTGATATGCAGACAAGAGGATTGGATACTAGAGCAATTGATGCTCAGAGAGCCATAGTGCTTGATTTACAGAAGGCGTATGGTGCTGAAAGCAATAAATTTGCTGAAATGCAGAGGGCTTCTTTATCAGAAGCAAAAAAGCATCTTCAATCTGAACTTGATACAAGAGGATTATTCAGCAGGAGCCAAGCAGAGATTCAAAGAAGCATTCTGGAGAACGAGCTTCGCAGCAAAATGCTTGAATTCGGATCAAAAGGTACAGAGAAAACCGATAGGGAGTATGATATAGAGATTGCTGAGATAAGATTGAAAGATCTGGAAAGCAGAGCCAGGACCTCGGAGAATGCTGAAGAAAGACAAAGACTTTCAGAGCAGGCAAAAACACAGAGATCAGAAGTTGAAAAGATGAGGGATTCGCTTCTGGATATTGATGCACAGTACCTGCAGACCCAGATTGATACCCATAGAGCACAAGCAGCTTTGCTGGAAGCTACCAAATCAAGATTATCAAAGGCAAGGAAAGACCAGGCTGATACAGAAATACAAACGCAGGAATCATTAATTGAATTGGCTGAAAGACAGAAAAGATTGATTGCCGATGAGAAAGCCGCTATTGAAGCTATGGCCAGGGTTTCTGGTGCCAGCCAAGATCATATTCAAAGGATGACCGAGTTAAGGGATACATACGAGCAGGCCAGGTCAAGATTAAGGGAAGCAGAGAGATTATTGGAGAATGCTGCAGAAGCTGAGCATATAACTATCCTCGACACACAGAGAACTCTTAGACAGACTGAACTGCAGGCCACAGTCCAGGAAGCGCTGTCTGTAGAATACAGCAGGATGACAGGAGTCGAAATAGAGGCTATGAAAACCAAGAAAAATAATCAAGAGCAGAAATCATCATGGCAGGAACAGGCCGGAAAGGTTTTGGAGTCGCAGAAAAAGGCTTTGGAATCCAACATTGAGATGCTTAAACTGGGCGGCGGATCAAAAGCGCAGATTGATGTCCAGTTGGGAAGGCTTAGAGAAGTAGAAGCAAGACTCAAAGAGCTCGAAGGATTAAAAGAAAAATCCGATTCAGAAGTCTCTGAGTTCATATCTAAAGAATCAAGTAGTGTGGATTCTCCGATATTAAATCAGTATGCATTGCCTTCAAAGCCTGTTCTGGATAGGGGGATCCAGTTTGATATTGCTTTAAGTGTCACTGAGGCGATGAAAGCACAAGTAACTGGCCAAACCCCGTCAGCAGCAAAAGCGAAGAGGTTAGTTGAAGAGATCTATGACGCTGTTGAGAAATGGAGATATGAAGAGGGTAAACAGCAATATTTCACAGACGGCAAATTGAATTTGCAGGGGATTGAATATCTCACCCGAGAGTATCTGCCGGAATTCTTCAAGGATGCCCTGAAAAACAAGAATCAGGTTGATGCGAAAAGTGGAGAGAAACTGGTCGAAGAGAGTGATTTTGGGAATGTGATTTCTGCTGTAAAGAATGCCCTGCTTGGTGAAGTGACACTTCCTAAGAATGCCAGGGAAGCATTTCAGCCGTTTGCTGAATCAACCAGAGGTTCGTTTGACAGGCTCCTGACAAACAGCGAAATAGATGCATCAACAGGAAGGCTTAAGGTAAAAGCAAATGCTGATCAGGAATACAAGGATCTTGTGGATGAATTGAATAAAAGGCTTGATGTCTTGGAGCAATTGATGCGGATAAAGGAGGGATGGCCTTCAACCCAGCATTTCAACGCAGCCCAGGTAGAGTTTGCAGTGAGGTTCCTCCAAGCTTCAAATGGAGCTTATGAGATAGGCACAGGTGTTGGGAAGAGTTCTGTGCTTGTCCACATGGAAGCTATGTTTGACACTGGCAATGGCAGGAAAGCCATGGTTGTCGCCCCTGACAGCACTAAGCTGCAGGAGATGGTCGGGATAAGACTGCCGAATGGTGAGTACAGCAGGCTCAGGGTACTGTTCAATGAAAATACAGGAAAGAGAGCGGTTGTTATTGAAAAAGGAAGGACTGATTATGAGAAAATAAGGGATAGCTTGCGTGATGCAGATGCTATTTACACAACTCCTGAATTCCTGCTGGAGGTTAAGCTGGAGCTTCGCAAGCAGTTTGAGCTTGGGCCAAAGGCAGATGCAAACCGGATAAGGACCCTGACTGAAATCTATGATACAGTCAAGAGGAACATCGCGACAATAGATGAGATCCATCTTCTTGCAGAGGCAAACAGCAGGTTGAGGGTTGGCGGAAATGACAGGCCGGCCTCTGTAGAGAACAAGGTTGCTGCAATACTGATTGATGAGATATTCAAGAGAGCACAAATAGATGTTAATAACCCTGCTCAGGTCCAGACCCGAATTGATGTTGAGGGCAGGAATATTGAAATGCCAAATCCCGTGCTGACCGAAGCAGGGAGAAGTAAATTTATGGCTGAAGCTCAAAAACTTGGGATCACAACTGAAGCCGGATTGCTGAAATACCTGAAAAGCAGGGCATTCAGGGATAAGGCAAGGGAGTGGGGTATCACAGATTACAATGCAGATACAGTATTTACTGCGATGAGATCGGCAGGACTGACAAATTTTGAAGGCCAGGGTATGACCGCTTCCACTAACGCCAAGCTTGAGGCCATGAGAAAAGTCTGGGAGGGTGACCTGGGTTATGAACCTGGTCAGGGCGGCAGTCAGGGAAGGGTTGTTCCTATCTCATTCTACCGTAATGCGCCTGATATGCGGCTTGGGAATGAAGTCTATTCCTTGGCTGTTGAGATTGAATGGGCACAGAGAATCAAAGAAAAGCCGAATCTGGAATCAGTGAAGACCAGCGGGGATGCTACAAGTGTGGATTATTACAGCATTGTGAGGGACATAACAAGCTCGGGGAGATTGAAGGGATTCTCTGGCTCCAACATGAATGTCGAGACACTGAGGATGATGTTCGGAATCGAAGGCCAGTATAGCCTGAATCCTATGGCAAAATATTTCAGTGATGTCATGCCTGAATTGCCGGGAGGCTTCAGATCAGAACCGATTCATACCATAACAGACCGAAAGGTTACTATCGTCAATAATATAGAAGAATCTAATATGAGAGGCAAGTCTGTAGTTGACGGGACAGGCGGAACAGATGGCAAATTAACAAGGGATAAATTCCAAAGGGATAATATAGGGCTTGATCAGTTGATAAGTCTTACTGAATCAGGGACAGAATGGGTACACCGAAAGTATAATGCAGAAACAGGTAAATATACTGAAACAATAATGACAGCAACTGAAGCAAAGAAGTTCATTGATGGAAAGAATCTGGCTGAAGCTAATATTGCTATCTTGGCAAACAAGGGCAACAAGTTTGGCCTTGATTTTGTTGTAAAAGGGGACTTTATGGTCCTGACTGATGCAAAAACAGATATGAATTCTGTTATTCAGGCCCTTGGAAGAGCAGATAGGGGAATTTTTGAGAATGAAAAAAGCATAACTCATATTGGTTCTGAATCCACTGTCAGGGAGTTGTTTGATCTATACCAAAGGAATGGAAAGGAGAATCTGCAGAGGTCAAATCTTCAGGAACTGGAATCTGCTATCCATTCCATGGCCAATGATATTATCAGGGAAGCTAGGGATGCCACATTGAATCAGATGTCAGCTGAAGGTACAACAGCAGAAAGGAGGGCAGAACTCCAATCCCAATGGGATAAACTCCAAGAGGCTATAAAAACAAGAAGACAGGAGCAGGGTTATGAGCAATTCCTGAGGACAGCAAAAGCAGAACAGAGCATAACTTACCTGCAGGAGAGTTTGGCAAGAGAGTATGAATCAGTCAGGAGATTGATATCTGAACTTAGTTTGCAGGGAGAAGCTAAGACTATACTCGAAACAGCTACAGGAGAAAGGGCTCCGATACTGGAATTTGCACGAACTGAAAATCAGGGTGCAAAAGGCATCCTGAATGCAAAGAGTTTCGCTGAGTTCGCAGATATTTTCAGGGGAAGGGTTACTCGTGAGATGCTCCCGGAATATACCGCAGGCACATCTCAGGTTAGGTCAGAGATTGTGAGCGAGACTGTAAGGGTAGCAGAAGCCAGAGATGTTGCAGCTCAAAGGATGGATACTGCAGTCAGAGAAGTGGGAGAAAGGGTAGATATAATCAGGGCTCAGAACAGAGGAAGAGACATTGAGACCCCGAATCAGGCAGCATTTGCCCCTTTGTTTTTCTTTGGTCATTCTGATGACAAAGCAAGAGAGATGTATTACAGGCTTACTAATCTCAGGAGCATGATGGGTCCTGTGTCTTCTGCACTTGCTGTATTTGATGAGACTATATCAGCGGAATCTCTTGTTGATATGCTGATGTCTGTTGATGCTAACACTATCCAGATAGCAACACCGACTTGGGAAATGACGACATCCACTCTGCAGAGTCTGCAGGAAAAAGGAATAATAGGAAAAATCAACTTACAAGGTCAGACTGCAAGTTTCCAGTTCGGTGAAAGGCAGATAACCATCCAATATCTTGGGAATCAGCAGACAATAAATCCACAAGAAATGGAATATCAGGTTTACTATGCAGCAGCAGATTTGACACCGCAACAGATAGAATCAGGCATATCAGGTCTGCAACAAGGTGGCTTCTATATCAACAGGGCAGAGACTGGCCAGGTCCATGTCGCTGATGGCTTGCTCCCAGTATCAATGGGTTCACTGAACACTTTACCAAGTGCAGTCCAGACTGCAATGGGATTGAGTTCACCAAATGCATTGGCTGAACAGAATCAGCACCAGCTCTTTACAAAACCAGGTGCAAGAAGTATAAATGACCAAAACCGGCCTTTCCTGACACAGATAATGGACAAGCTGAATGGATTGAATCAATTCACGCAAGAAGGTATCACATCTCAAACAGTCTCACAGACAATCACAGAAATAGCCGCATTGATAGCAAAGCTTCCTGCTGGTGAACAGCTTGGAGTGGCATCTGAGATAGCCCATTATCTTGGATCAAGAGAATTCAATGAACTGCTTCCAGCAACTGCTGTTGACAGCCAGAGTCAGTATGTTGCTGAATTCCTGGATTTGACTGCGAATGTCGCCTTGCCTGCTGTTGTGACTGCAGAATCTGCCCAAGTGACTCCGAGTGCCCCAAAAATCCCTAACTTCATCTCGACAACACCAAAGACAGAAACCTCATTCGACCTCGCCCCTAACACTTATGTTGACAGGAACAATCCGCAGAACTCATACACATTCAATGATGATGGCACAATAACCTTTGGAGAAGGCGCAGATCAGAGGACATACACCCTTACTCATGTTGGTGATCAGCATTACTTCATCTCAAATGATAATCCTCAGGAAGCCCTGGCTTTTAGGACAGTCACAACATCTGTAGGTGAAGTTGTAAAGGAGACCAGAGAGATAGGAGTTATCAATCTTGGTAATGAGGTCAGGTCTCCAGGTTGGACAGATGCTAGGAGAGCTGAACTCAGCGCAGAGAGGGTCAGGGATAATCTCCTGCTTCCAGGAGAGGCTGCAAGGTATACAGTAATTGGAGATAAAGCTCAAGGTGTGACAGAATTTGAGGAATTTGTTTCACTATTAATGACAGATCCTAGAGCTGCAAGAGCCAGCAACTCTGAAGCTTATGATTATTTTGTGGAGAATTATGAGGACCGGGTGAGGGAACTCCAAGCCAAGGTGGACGAGCTCCAGCAGGAGAGAGATCAATTGGAAAAGGATTCCTTGAGGCAGAGGGCACTTAATGATAAGATAGCAGAGATACAGGCATCGATTGCATTTGAAGGCACACCAGAACCTCAACAGGCTGCACAATATGCCCCATTGCTTGTCAAGCCAACATCACAGATTGTCACTGAAGCCTTCATAGATGCAGATATGCAGGCATTGATAGCTTCGCAAGAAGCAGTGGACTTGAGATCCCTTAATGTAAATCAGAGATCTAGAATAATTGAGGAGATATCAAAAGCGATAACAATAACCAGAGGAGAAGTGGTTGTGTCTCAAGGAATGGATCTTGATTCGGTCATCGGAAATGCAATCAAGACACATGCCCCTTCATTATTTGAAAGAACAGAAATCAAGGACCAACTAGTTGAGACTGTCTGGGATACAATCACAGATAGGCATTTACCTAAGCAGTTCACAGCCCCTGTCGCTACACTTAATGATGATAGGTTAAAAGAGGTTATGCAGCTTGAACTTACCCCTGTCTCTGAACCTGCAGCTGGACCAGCTGAACCTGAGGCATCTACAGAACCAAAAGCGCCAGCAGCTGAAGAAGCTCCTGCTCAAGAAGCACCAGCCCAAGAGCCTGTTGCAGAAGCTCCAGCTGGATTTACAGATGAACAGAGTAAAGCCCTCACCGCAGCATTGACCTCTCTTGGATTAAATACTGCAGGAATAGATCCTGTAATTGCCTGGGATGTGTTGAGACAGATCTCAAGAGAGACCCTGGCTTCAAATCCGAGAGGATGGTGGAATTTCATCTCCAACAGCAGGGCAAGTTACATCAGAGGGATTCAAGAAAAGTTAGATAGTAACTCTCAGGATCCCACTGTCCAGGCCCAGATAACGATTCTTGAAGCTCTTGCATCCAAAGGACGGGGCTCAACAAGGATAATGCAGGATTTCCTCAACGCAGCAAGACAGAACCCGAGGACAATTGAAGAGGCAAAGGCTTCTGCTATTTATCAATTCCAAGGTGTGATATCTGATATCCAGAAAGAGATCAACAAGTGGAATAGTGCTAATCATGATCAGCAGATTGAATTGACTGAAAATGCATTGGTCCAGACTTATGAAGCCATGACCAAACCTAATGGATACTTACAGAACCTGAAGAAGGGTGGTTGGTTCTGGGGAAGGATGCTGCCAAGAGGAGGCACTGCTGTACTGACTGATGCGAGGAAGGTTGTTAAGGAACAATCATATGATCCCACTAACCCAAGTGAATATATTGCTTCAAAGATCATTGTCGATCAGGTTGGTGCTTCAAGGCTTGTTGCTGCAATAAAATATGGTTTCCTAGGCCAGATAGGTGGAGCATTCGGAGCAGCAGGTCTTAGCACAGCAGTAGGCACTGCACAGACTGCAGGTTATGCTGGCAAAGTAACTGCAGCCATAGTATTAGGTGGTGGAGCATTGACAACAGCATTAGGCATACCTGCTCTTGCTACAGCAATAGGTTACATAAAATCATCCCCATACAGCAGGGCATTGGCTCTCGAGAAGAGATTCAGTGATGCCAAGAAGGCAATAGAAGGGTTATCACAGACTTCAGCCCAGCAGCCTCAGCAAGCCCAAGAAACCCCAGAGATGAAGACCTCAAGTATCAGTAAGGGTCAGGTTGGACATTTTGAATACCCCACAAGCAACGGAAGATTACTAGGCTTCACCTCAATAGGTGGAAGGCAATCCAATGAAGATGCGATTGCTTCATATTCTGATCCTTCAAACAGCAGGACTTATCTTGTCGTAGGAGATGGTGTGGGAGGTCATTCTGCAGGAGAAGTGGCTAGTGATATATTTGCAGAAACCGCTTTAAAAACCCTGAAATCAAAAGCTGGTCAAGAAGACGCAATTCATGATGCATTTGTTTCTGCAGCTATTCAAATTGATCTATCAAGGACTCCTGATAAGAGTAATATGGGTACAACAGGGGTTATTGTAGAAATTGAAGGGGATATAATGACGCATGAGCATCATGGCGATTCAAAAATAATGGTTTTTGGCAAGGATGGAAAGATCAAGTACATCACTATTGAGCATAGCGCGCTTCAGGATATGTTTACCGGAAATACAGAAGGATTTGCGACAACCCAAGATATTGAAAGTCAGAAAAAAACCAACCTACTCGCCAGTGCGATTCTGAGTAGTGTAAGCAATGATCCTGGACAATCAAAATTAGCATCAGAGAATCATGATACTTTTGTCAATGTGAGAGATGCAACCCCTGATCAGTTGAGCGATCATGGGTATATCCATCCAGATTTGATGACTGAAGATAGAGTATCAAGAGTTATTACTCTTGAAGAAGGCGATGTTGTTGTTGTAACTAGTGACGGATTGACAGATTATGCTACATTGGCCCAGATCAGTGCTCAGATAAGGGGTTCTGTCTCTGACATACAACAAGGCCTTGCCCAGGCTGCAACTCAAGGAGACATAAGAGATAATCTTGGTTTCATTGTTTATCAGCACACGAGCACTCAAGTTCCTGAACAGCCATCACAGACAGAAACAGAATCAGCAGCACAGGCAGCCGCCCTCGTCACACCGACAACAAGAGGGGAACAGAGGGCTTCTTTGCAGACTCTGAATGAGAGGTTCGGAGATGAATATAAAGGTAGGATAGACTTGATGGCTGCTAGGCTAGAGCTGGCTCTCCCTGCAGGTATCACATTGGACAATCTGAGAGAGCTTCATGATACAAGGATACCACTGGCTACTGAAAGTGGTCTGGTCCAGGCCACTGTGAGGATAGGCACAACTGCAGATGGTGCAAAGGCTGAGCTCACTCCAGATGGCTGGGTAATCACCTTGGATCCTAGTAGGATAGGACAACAGGTGCAGGGCATCGAAGGCACTGCACAGGACATTGCAGTCAGGGGCATCGAAGGCACTGCACAGGACATTGCAGTCAGGGCTTTCATCGTTCATGAGCTTGGTGAGATATACACGAGGAATGATCCGTTGCTGAGAGGTTTAGAGAACATAAGGCCGGTTGCTCATATCGCTGCGACAATAGCTACTAAGAATTATGTGAGAGCTAATGTACCAAGAGCAGATTACATCAGCATAAACAATGCTATCAATGCTTTGCTGGCACAGTCGCCTGAGCAGACTGCTCCTGTTGGGCAGCCTTCACAGGGATTCTCATCGAAGCAGATCTCCAATGCAGAATATATCCTTGGGGCGCAGGACCGTCTTATTCCTGAAGAAGATTTGGATAAGATTAATAAAGCTGAAGAGGCCCTTAATAGGTTGCCATCAGTGACTCTCTTGTCCAACCCTTATGCTGAGGCTGATGTCGGGATATTGGGCAATAAGGGCGCAAAGCTCCTGGAGCTGAAGAGAATGGACCAGAATGTTCCTGAAGCCTTCATACTGAACCAGGAGGCCTTCAGGCAGTATGCAAAGGGAAGATCATTGCCTGTTGAGCTTCTCAGGGAGATCCGTCTGGCATTGATGGGACTTGAGATGCAGACAGACAGGTATTTTGGTGACTCAGAGAACCCGTTGTTCCTGTCAGTCAGGTCTGGCTCTTCTGTATCCATGCCTGGTGTTCTTGAGACTGTCCTGAACATAGGCCTGACCCGTGATACTATAACTGCATTAGGGAGGCAGATTGGTGTTGAAGAGGCTGCTTATACATTCAGGAATTTTGTCCAATCCTACTCTGAGACTATACTCCATGAGCCTTCTGGTGTGATAGCAGTTGAGGATCATATTGCAGAGCTGAAGGCATCAGGAGGCCTGACTCTTGAATCTCTTGTTGATATCGTCGATAGGTATAATGCGCGGAGGGCTTCTGCTGGTCTCAGCGAGATCCCACAGACTCCATTGAGCCAGATGAGGCAGGCTATAGTGGCTGTGTATGAATCATGGTATTCTGACAAGGCTGTTGAATACCGCAGGAGCAGGGGCATCTCTGATTCTATCGGTACTGGGATTACAGTCCAGAGGATGGTGTTCGGCAATGCAGCTGAGACAAGAGGTGTTTCAGCTTCAGGTGTAATCCTATCAAGGAACCCGAACACAGGCGAGCCAGGGATGGTGGGCAACATGGTGAGAGGCGGCCAAGGGGAAGCTGTTGTTTCAGGGACTCAGGAGACAAGGCCCATCTCTGATCTGAAGGGTATTGATCCTCAGCTGTATTCAAGGCTTGAAGCTGTATCAATATACATTGAATCACAGTTCAAGGATATGGTTGATATAGAATTCACAATTGAGGATGGTGAGCTGTACATCCTGCAAGCTAGATCAGGCAAGAGGAAGCCAGCTGCAAATCTCAGGATTGCTGCTGATTTCGTAAGGGAGGGTAGGATCAGCAGGGAAGAGGCTTATGAGATGTTCAGGTCTAATTATGAGATTCCTGCAACGAATCCTGGCGTGCCGATGGATGAGGTGATGGAAAGGTTGTCTAATCCGACGATAGGGTCAGAAGAAGGCTTAGAGAGGTTCATGCAGGGCCTGCCTTCATCCAATGGTGTAGGTACCGGAAGATTGGCATTCACTGAAGAGCAGGCAAGGAGATATTATGAAGCAGGTGAAGCTTACATATTTGTGGCTGATACTATCGAGTCTGGCACAATGGAGGAGACCATGAGCAGGGCTGATGGTTTGATCACTAAGACTGGTGGCCCGATGAGTCATTTTGCTCTTCTGGCAAGGAGCACTTATGGCATACCCCATATCATCAGCTCAATGCAGGGTGATGTGTACATCAAGAGCATAGACCAATCCTCAGGTATCATGACTATGAGTGATGGCACTATACTCAGGGATGGCATTGTGGTCACTATTGATGGCGGGTCCGGCTCTGCATTCAGGGGGACACCGAAAGAGAACACTGTACAGGCTAATGAACCAAGTGAGGAGGATGTCAGGATTGTCTTCGGTGACAATCCGGCGCAGTTCCTTTTCCCTGAACAGCTGATGAAGGTGGATGAGACTGTATTCGAACAGCTCGCCTCTCAGAAATCATTCAGGGTGTCAGGTGAAGGCAGCCTCACCTCAGGTGAGCATCCCTTGAGTGCCACGAACATGAAATTCATCATCGTGTATGGATTGAATTTCCCTGATGAAGTGACTGTATTCAGGGGAAGCCTGCATGACACCATACTTGCAAACAACCCGCAGATAAGGAGGTCTTCTGCAAGGAGGGTGCATGGCCAGATAACTCCTGAGGCCATTGAGTTCTATGACTCTGGGATCACAGATGAGGAGATTGCTATGCTCTTTGCTAATAGCCCAGATGGCCTGTCAAGGAACGGCAACAGGTTTGTAAAGGTGCCCTATTCGACAAGAGGGCCGATAACTGTAGCGGGTGTCAGGTCCCAGGTCATCACTAATGTGGAAGAGGGTAAGGTTGAAGGTTACTCTACTGGCGAGGCAAGGCAGAGGGAGGCGGAAGAACCTACTGTTATTGATATTGATGACGACAATGTTGATCTTAATGCATTAATTAATAATATCGCTGAAAATATTGTCTGCTCCTAGAATCCCGGGCCTGCACACCTGTTTCTTTCGAATATCTTGACAAGCATTTCAGGATTTGCTATCAGATTCTGGTCTACCTGGCACAGGTACTCAGAGAATCTGTCGCCGATATTGCTCTCTTTATTTTTTGGCAATATTGCATCCCCCAATGTGTTCATTAGGCTAAGTATAGCATGGTTCCAGTTTGGATAGGGTGTATCATTGAATTCAGGCGGCAGTCCTTTGGATGACATTGAAAAATATTTTCTCGTCAGTCTGATTATATTGTTCCATGCGGATTCAAGCTGGATTTTGATTTCTGGCTCAGTTGATTGGGCTTGGCTTCTGGAAAACCTGTTAAGTGCAGTGTATGTCTCGAGTGAAAGTGCCACAATGTCTCTTCTGAATTCCTTATCACTCATGGAAGATCCTCTGGAGGAAAGGTAATCAGCGAGCTCGGATGGTGCGTTCATAGGAGGCCTTGCGAAATTGATTCTTGGCCTGGCTTCCACAAGCCCATTATGTGCCCTAAAGAAACCTATCTTGTGATCTCCGTTTAGAACCTCATATCCTGTAAGTGCCCATGCATATTCAGCTTCTCTGATTTCACCTAAGAAATGTCTGATGTCGTCTGGATTTTGTGCTTCCCTGAAATCTATTGAGAGATCATGGACCTTTGCACATAATCCATCTCTTTCAGAATGATTGAAGGATGCCCTGTCTCCTTCCTTGAATAGGAATACATGGATGTTTGGATTATAGAGATCCTGCAATGCTGGTTGGTCATTGCCATAGGCTCGGAACATCATTGTGAAGCTGGGCATATTCCATACTTTATAAAACTTTCTAGATTTACTACTACCTAATAATTAAAAAAATAAGCAATAACTTTATATAGATTAGTACTATTTTATCCCTAAAATAATATAATAATATACTAAAATAGTACTAAAATGCCAAAAGTAATAGTCAACAACGGACAGTATAAGATAACTATTCCTAAAGAGCTTGCTCTGCAGAAGGGCTGGGATTCTAAGACCAGATTGATGTTCATCCAGAATGAGAAAGGTGAGATAATCCTGAAAGAGGTGAAGCTTGATGAGAAGTGACACCTCTAAGAGATGCATCTCCCTCTTGATGATTCTGATTTTCCTGTTCGCAAACATCTCTTTTGTCTACGCGCAGACTTGCATGACCAGGAATGCTGCCACTGGAGAGATCCTGTCAAGACTGCGCGCTGATCCCCTTGTATGGGGCCTTGTTCTGCAGGAATACGACTCAGACAGTGATGGGACCTTGAACACCCAAGAGCTTGGCAATCTTCAGGCTGCTGTCATGGGCAGGGTCGATGCAGTTATTGTCAACAGGAACTATGAAGAGCTTGTAGAGGACTCAGGTCTTGTTGGCAAGATAACCTCAGAGGATGCTGATGTCATAACCAGGGCAGAGGTCCAGAGCATCGCCTTTTCAAGATCGCCTTCAGCTCCCATTAAACTTGACCTCGGCAGGCTTGAGAATTCTCTGCTTTCTGAAACAGAAGTGCAGAGCAGGTTCGGTCTCTCACCAACAGAAATCGCGAACCATGATGGTGTCAAGCTAGGTGGCAGGATAGGTGA
>JAFGLG010000015.1 GCA_016928155.1 Candidatus Woesearchaeota archaeon
CAGATTCATATGTGCTGTCCCAACTGACATTGGCAGCAATCGTCGCATTCTCATCAACACAGACAACAAAAGTCACAGTATCAGACTTATTATAAGTGTCATCTGAGGGCTCTACCACACCAAACACAGGAGCATCAGTATCAATAATAGTATTAGCGAGTGTCTTATTGACATTGCTCACATCTGTATCATTGATATTTCCATCATGATCAACAGTATGGATTGTGATCTCATAATACGCATCAGGCATCAACCCGGTCAAGTTATAATAATTGACTGGAGCAGACAAGTTAGCCACCCAACTACCATTAATAAAGATTACAGTACCATTAAAGTCAGCATCAGCAGGATTACTCCAATTCCAATAGATGCTCGAATTAGTCTGACTTGGAGACATCAGATTACTGACAGAACTTGGTGGAACAATATCAGGATTCTCCAAAGTCTTATTGGTATCATTCACACCAGTTGTATTCACATTACCCACATGATCAATGGTATATATAGTAATGGTATGATTGGTATCAGGAGTCAAACCAGTTTTATTATAATAGTTTACAGGAACAGAAAGATTTATCTCCCAAACATTGTCGATATATATCATAGTACTATTAAAATCCAAATCAATTGGATTAACCCAATTCCAGAAAATACTCGTATTCGTCTGACTTGGAGACCCAAGATTCAAAACAGATCCTGGCGGAATCTCATCAGCAAGCTCCTGGACTGTAAAATTTGTAAAAGTGATATTCCAATTCCCATATTCATCAGTAGCATTGAAACTGATATTATAAACACCAATCCAAGTAGTATTAGTAAAGATATACTCATAGCACCACTCAGTACCATTGTACTCGAGGATTGCCTGTTCATGTGTGCTGTCCCAGGTGATGTTCGCTGTGACAGTGGAGTTCTCACTTACGCACACGATCACATGAACACTGTCAGACTGATTGAATACATCATCATTCGGTTCAACAAGGCTGAATAGTGGAGGAAACATATCCCCGACAGTGAAGACAGCGGTCTCTGAATCATTCACATTGCTTGCATTGTCTGTGGCTATGATTCTTATTGTGTATATATCTATGCTTGTTGTGTTGGTGAATACTCCTCCCCATAGTCCAGATGTTGCATTGTAGGAAAGATTGATCATTTCATAGGTTGGACCCCAACTCACATTGGCAACCACTATGCCCATATTATCATAATAGGCATCAGTCACATTTGCTGATATGTACACAGAATCATTTATATCATAATTTGCTCCATCAGGGTTTACATCAGGCACGCTTGGTGCTGTCACATCATTTACTGTGAAATTTGCATGAGTCACATTCCAGTTTCCGTTGCCGTCAGTCGCATTGTAGGTAATGTTATACTGTCCGAGTGCGTATGTCTGGCTGAATATTGCAGCATAATACCAATCTGTTCCATTATGGCTCAGGCTTATCTTCTGCTGGCTCCCATTTGGATAATCTAATGTTGCTGAGACTGTGGCGCTTTCATCTATTGATACCAGGAAGAGCACATCATCGCTCTGATTGTACTCTCCGCTTGGTCTTGTCTCTGATTCATTGAATACAGGTGCATCATGGTCTGGCGAAGTGCCGGTCCTGACTGTATCGATCACCCAGGTTGTGTTTATGTTGCCTGAATGGTCAGCAGTGAGTATTGAAATAGTATAATCAGTATTGTTTATCAGCCCGCTGAAATTCACTGAATTGACAGGTGTATTTAGGTTTGCCTGCCATATCCAATTAAGGTATATTATTGTATGGTTGAAGTCGACATCCGGTGGGTTTGTCCATGTCCAATATATCCAGCTGGTTCCGATAGAGGGAGCATTGAGATTTGTGACAGTTCCTGGTGGATAAGGGTCATAGAGGCTGTTGACATAGAACCAGCTTCCCTCGCTGTCGTTCATGTTTCCATTCATGTCTTGTGAATATATTTTATACGTGTAATTGCCAGGGATATATGAGGGAGTTGTATTGAACACATAATACCATATATTGCTGTTGTTGCTCATTGTATAATTCTTGACAGTCCCATTGGCAAATATTACTTCAACCAATGTGAAATTTATCCGATGATCATCAGTTATGTTTGCTGTCAGGTTTGTGTATTGCGTCTGGTTGATGAGATATGGCACTGACCAAACTGAAACCACACTTGGTGGGGTATAGTCAGCTATTGTCCCTGTCCTTGCTGTATTGATCACCCAGGTTGTGTTGACATTCCCATCATGGTCAACTGTGAGTATTGCTATGGTGTAGTCTGTGTTGTTGAGCAGTCCTGTTATGTTGACTGAATGTACTGGTGTGTATAAGTTTGCTTGCCACATCCAGTTAACATATATCATGGTATGGTTGAAGTCAGCGTCAGAAGGATTGGTCCAGTTCCATCGTATCCAGCTTGTGCCTATGCTTGTTGCATGGAGATTGGTGATAGTTCCGGGTGGGCTGTTATTTGAGATGTCATTCACATAAAACCAGCCCCATTCGCTGTCATTGACATTCCCCACCCGATCATATGCATATATCCTGTAGGTATAATTTCCAGGCAGATGATCCTCAGTTGTATTGAACACATAATACCATATGTTTGAGTTGTTGCTCAGGGTATAATTCTTTACAGTCCCATTGGCAAAGCTTACTTCAACAAGAGTGAAATTGATCCCTGATTCGTCTGTTATGTTTGCTGTCAGGTTTGTGTATTGCGTCTGGTTGATGATATATGGATTTGACCAGACAGAAAGCACAGATGGGGCCTCATGGTCGCCCATTGTATTGTTGACTGTGAAATAAGCATCTGATGCATCACAGCTGGAATCATAGGGATCATATGCACAGACCCTGATGAGCGATTGCATATTGTCATTCGCTGTTGTGGTGTCCCACAATAAGCTTCGAGTTGAGTTGCTGAGCCCGCCCTGTATGAGATAGAAGTTTGATCCGCCGTCAGGTGATTGGTAGACATTGAATGTCAGGCTGTCTTCATTTATGTCTGATGCATTCCAGTGTATTGTCTGCAATCCACCCCAGTCTTCGCCTCCGTTCGGCACAGTGACTGTGACATTCGGGGGTGCATTTACATGGAAATATGACCTGGTTATCTCTGCACTTCCAGGAGAGGAATAGATGACAAGTGTCCATTGCCCGAATATTGCTGTTAAATTGAGCAGATAATCGTCTTGCGCCTGACCGCCTGCATCTACATTTATTGTCGGGCTTGTCCTCTGGACTGTGGCATTCGGGTCTATCCATTGGAAGAATACCTTTCCTGTGCCCTGCAGGCCATACGCTTCTGCATAGACCCTCTCGTTCCTTTTATAGTACTGGTCAACGTTTGTCCTTCCTGAATCATTGAATACGAGCATGTAGTATGCTGTTGTGTTGTCCATCACGAGGTCGGAATGGTCTGGATCAAGTGAGGATGTCGCCTGTATATAAGTAAGTTCAGATGTGCCGTCTGTTGCATCAGATGGCACTGAGAGCTTAACATAGATGTTCTTGGATTCCCCATATGGACCGATTGGTCCTGTGTCTATCATGGAGTCAGAATTTGTGTCTGTGAGCTCTGTTATCTTATCCTCTTCATAGAATGTCGCTGTCCAGCCGAGTGTCCCTGTCCAGTTCAGGTTTAAGATATCAGACTCATTGTAAGAGTTTGTCACATTGTGCCTGTAGTAGATATATGAGCCCACGCCTGCTTTTCCGCTCTCATTCTTCTGTATCTGGATCCTTTCATCTATTGTGGCCTTGTCTTGGACATTTGCATGTATCGACAGGTTGCTGGAGAAGTTTGCATAGATTGTGAATGTGTTGGATGTGGATAGATCAGCACCTGAAGGCACTTCAACAACTAACAGGAAGTCCTTGCTCTCTCCTGAGCTTAGGTTGCCGAAATCTGCGATCCCGTCGCTGTCTGTATCATCTATCTCTGTTCCGTTAGGATATCTCAGGGCATAGTTCCAGTCTGATGTCTGCTTGACTGCAACTTCAACCACATCTGGGTCATTCAGGTTCATGACTGTATGGGTATAGGTTATGCTTGCTCCGCTCGAGATCAAATAATCATGCTGGTTAAGGAGTATGAGTGTGCCTATTGTTGTTATGTCTTCTACTGTGTCATAGAGAGATGGGGTGATGCTGGATGTTGCTTTGATTGTTGTGTCATCGCTTATGCCATTGTCCTCATCGGCTGGGATTGTGAAATTTACATATATTGTCTTGGTCTCTCCTGCATTCATTATCAGATCCGCTTTGCCGTCAAGGTCTGAATCAGTGAGTTCATTCCATGAATCATCATATATTGTCACATTCCATCCTGCTCTTGTTCCTATCGCTTCTATGTCGATTGTATCGATATCATTCCCGAAGTTTGTCACATTATGGATATAAGTTATTGTTGTATTGGCCTTTGCTCCCTTGTTCTGGCTTGCTTCTATGTCTACTCCAGCATACCGGCTTGATATGTTTCCGGCATTGTCTTCCACTGCTGACGGAAGGTTTGTTCCTTTTCTTCCTGATGATATGTGGAATCTCAATGGGGTTCCGCTTGTGGCGCCTAAATCCTCCCACTTGTAGCTCACCTCAACCTGAAGCCCGTCTGCACTGCATGGATCAAATGTCGCATCATTGACTTCATTTGTCACTCCGCCTGGCATTGAATATCCATCTCCCATTATCATATCCGGTGTGCCTCCTGTTGGCGCATAATCATGCAGGCTATCGACGCATTTCTTGTTCTGTCCGTCGAATTCTATCCTTGCAACTTTGTCTGTTGAGTTCATGTATCCATCATTGTCAAGGTCCATATAGACCAGGAACTGGGCTACATTGTTGCTTCCGGCATTTCTCTTGAAATAGTAGAATACATGAGTTGAGTTCCATGTGTATGCCCATTTTATCATATCCTTGTCTGCTGACTGTATTGTTGGGTAGTCAAGATCACCCATTGCTTCTATGAGGTCTATGACATAATTTTCAGGATACCCGAGTATCCCGGACCAGTCTGACAAGTCTCCATCAATCACAATGGTTTTCTGTGCAGGAGGTTGTGAGCAGACAACAGTGGCCAGAGCTGTTGCTAAGATGATCATGGTCAGTATGATGCTCATTCCTCTAGCTCTTCTTCTCTTCATTTTCCTTCAACAGGTCTCCGACTAATTCCTTATCATCTGCAGAACCCTTCTCCAGGTACTCCTGAACAAGCTCTTTGAGAGAAATTCCTCTAATTGCAGCTATGATCCTGAGCTTTTTATGAAGCTCATCCGGCAATTTGATGTTGATATTTGTCATTCAATTTCCTTTTAAATAATCAATAATTAAGATTAAATTAGTTAATAATAATTTATAAATATTGTCAAACAATAATTTATTTCAGTATTGAAATTATATCAGAATCCAAAAATCGATAAAAAATTTGGGATGAGCCAAGAATTAAGAAAAATCACTCATTTATACACAAATCTTGAGAATTTCTTGCACCGCAGGCAATAATATATCAGCTTTCCCTTTTTTGTCCTGACTCTGCAGTTTGCTCCTGGCATCATGAATCCATAGCAGTGCTTGCAGAATTTCCGTTTATGTACAGAGGGAATCTTGACCTTGTATCTCATTGATATCCTGCGTGCAAGCCCCACATACCTGTCTGAAAGCTTTGGATCATATGAGAAGATCTTGGCAGCCTCTCTAAACAGCGCATTTATCCTTTCTGATGCGATTTTCTTCAGTTTTTCTGTATGTCCCTTGGCCCTGAGCTTCTTCATATCTATGACACCTTATTTATGCTTATAAATAATTATCGTTCAACAGGTAAATATTTAAAAAGAGGTTTGGATGTTGCACAATTATGGGGATATTTGATTTCATAAGGGCTCTTTTTTCGAGGAAGAAAAAGGCTGATGTCACAATAGCTGGACTGCCATCCTGGTTCAATGAGCGCTCATCTGGGATTATTGATGCATCGATTGATTTGCAGAAAGACATTATCTCTGATATTAAGGATAAGAGGCAGGAACTGAAGGAACTGACCAAGGAGATTGAATCAGCTGATATTGACCAGCTGAACATCCCGCAGAATGCCAAGGCGATGCTTTCCGATAACAAGAAGAATTATCTTATTGGTCTCAGGAATTTCCAGACAAAGCTTGATTTCCTTGATGATCTTGATTTCTCTGCCGGCAATTTCATGAGCCTGAAAGATTCTGCAGAGAAGCTTGCTGCTCTCCTGGAGCAGTTCGGCGAGGCGACAGGAAAGCCTCATTATGTCCTGACCCAGTTTTTTGGGGATATCATGAAGAGGACTGCCACGCTCATTGCAGGGATAAGCTCTGCTCAGGATAAGTGGATCAGGGAATTCACAGATAACGAGAAAGTCATTCTTGCGCTGAGGATTTCATCCCAGATAAGGACCCTGCAGAAGAACAGGAAGCTTCTGGCAAAGGCACAGGCAGATATCGGGGACAAGAGGCAGCAGATTGCCCAGATGGCAGTCAGCAGGGAGAAGGTTAAGGGAGATATCGAGAGGTTTTTCTCAAATCCTAATTATGTGTCATTGAAGAGATCTAAGGACAGGATTCAGGAAATAGATTCGCAAATCAAGCAGCTTGATCAGAGGCTTTTCGAGAAGATGGATCCATTGGAGAAGGCTCTGAAGAAATATTCCAGGATGCATCCTGATCCTCAGAAGGTCAGGCTTGCAGAATGCTACCTGGAGAACAGGCTCGAAGCCCTCGGCAATGATTTCAGGCTCCATATACTTTCTATTGCAGAGGATATAAGGGAGATGTGCAGCCAGGATAAGCTTGACATTGATGATAAGAAGAAAGAGAGGATTCTCCTGGCGATCAGCCAGCTTGATTCCGGGTTCCTGACAGGGATCCTGAAATCCTTCAATTCGCTGTCAAAGGAGAAGCTTGATCTCCAGGAGAGCATCAGCAGGAATCAGGCAATGAAGGACCTAAAGGAGTTGGAATACAGGCTTGAGCATGTGGAACAGCGTTCAGGGCTTTTTGAGCAGGATATCGGGAAGCTGGAGAAATCCGTGGAGAGCCTTGATCAGGATAACCTGGTCGGTTTGATAAGGGAGAATGTGAGGAAGCTCCTGAAGACTGACCTCGTGATCGGATCAGACAGCAGCAGTTCATCAGGGCAGGGATGAAGATGGCGCAGGAGAAAGATGCAGGCAAGGCATTTGCTGATTTTGTGAGATCATTTGATGCGCAGGTCCCGGAGCATGTTGTCATAGACGATGAGTTCTACAGGAAGGATGAAAGGCTCATGCAGATATCAGATTCGGTCTCTGGGAGGATTAACAGGAATCCGAGCTCTGTTTCTCTTTATTATGGAAGGTATGATAAGCGCCGAGGGCTGTTCACTCCTGGTTTCCCCTTGCTTGAGATGCTTGCAGGGAACCAGGGAGGGATGAGCCGGAAACAGAGGATCATGGTGAATGAGAAAGGTGAGTGGCTGTTCTTATGCAAGAGGAACATCCTTGAATCATCTATATTGAATGCTGATCATGTGAGGGATCTCCTGTCAGACAAGGGCGTCTGCGGCAAGGATTTCTTTGTTGTCAACCGCCATGACGAGTTGCTGGGCATGGGGGTTATCACGCTCAACAGGGGCAGTATTGTGGTGAAGAACAGGATTGACAGGGGCAATTTCCTGAGGAGGGAGAGGAGATGAATCTGCTTTTCAGCGACATCAGGTCAGCTTCTCCTGGTTCATATGCTGCTGTCTGCAGGGTCATCTCTGTCAGGAAGGCGAAGATAGGCCAGTTTCTGACCCTTAATGACGGGACCGCTGACCAGGTTTTCCTTATTTTCCAGAATTCCGGACTTCCTTTGGCTGATCTTGCGCCTGATGAGGTTGTCTCTATAGATTTCAGGATTGAGAGGCAGGCAAGCCGTGATAATTTCCCGATCCTTAAGTCAGTCAAGAGGTTTGAGGGCATTGACAGGCAGAATGCTCTTGATATCATATTGTCAAATTCCTCTGCGATGTTCACTCCCCTCAGCCCGGATTTCTTGGTCAGTTCGCCTGTCCTTGACAGGCTAAGGGATAAGTTCTCTTCTGCAGCTTCTCTCATCCTGAAGTCCGTCAGCGAGAACAGGAAGATCATCATACGTCATCATGGTGATAATGACGGCTATTGTGCTGCTTTTGCTCTCGAGAAAGTGATTATCCCGATGATAAAAAAGGCCCATCCCTCTCATGCTTTCAGGTATTATAAGCGGAGTGCTTGCAGGACACCTTTTCTTGACTATTCTGATGCGACAAGGGAGCTGTCTTATGCCACCGACGACATGGCATTCGGGGCAAAGGAGCCGCTGCTGATTGTTGTCGATAATGGTAGCTCTTCTGAGGATGTGCTTTCTCTCAGGAAGCTGAGGATATCTGGTTTCAGGCTGATTGTTGTCGACCATCATTTCCCTGCAGACCTCCAGAGGAAGAACAGGGTCATCATAGATGACCTTGTTGATGTCCACATCAATCCGCATCTGGCAGGAGGCAGCAACGACCTGACTGCTGGCATGCTCTGTGCAGAGTTGTCAAGGTTCATCGATCCGGAAGCCAGGGAGCAGGAGGTCCTGGCAGCGATGTCAGGCATAACTGACAAGTCTTCAGGCCAGGAACAGCAGTCTTATCTTGATCTTTGCAGACGGATCGGATATGATTATGATTTTCTTGCTGATCTCTCGATGTGCGTTGATTTTGAGGCCTTTTTCTCCAGATCTTTTGATGCAAGGGGGTTCATAGATGTCCTGCTTGGCCTTGATAGGGAGAAGAAGGGGGAGATCATCAGGATGCTGATCCCTGAGATACTCAGTGCCCATGTGATGAGAGTGAAGGTCCTGTCAGAGAACATGGAGAAAAAGATTTGGGGTGGGAATGCGCTCTGCACTATCGATCTTGACAGGACACTCCCGAACAATTCTTATCCTGCTTCAGGAAAATCAGTGGGCCTTTTGTTTGATTCCCTGAAGGGGTCTCATGATATTCTTGTAGTGCTTGGCCTGAGGTCTGATGGCATCACTTTCAGGATGACAAGGATGGAAAGGTTCAACCTGAACATCTTCATCGAGGAGCTCACTGAGAGGTTCCCTTACAGCAATATCGAAGGTGGCGGGCATGAGAATGCAGGCTCCATCAGGTTCATCCCTGCTGATAGGGATAGGATTGCCGATTTTGTTCTGGAGAGGATGGAGGCTTTGCTCAATGCTTGACCCGGATTTTGCCTTGATATCATTTGTTGTATTCCTGGGCGCTTGGGCAGGCGCCCTGATACCTTTCGCGAGCCCTGATGAGCTGAGGATTGGGAGGGATTATTTTATCTTCGCGAGAAATATTCTTTTTGCTGCAGTGATCCCTTTTGGGGTTTATCATTTCCTTTTGCATTTTTTCATGCCCGGTGCTCTCTGGATCGCCCTGCCTTTGTTAGGTCTTGTCATTTTTTCTGTTTCTCATTTCATCCGGTTCAATGGTTATTTCTCCTCTTTCCTGTTAGGCGCTGTCGTCTATCTTTCATATGGCTCATGGACCTTTATCATGGCAGCTTCAGTGGTCACGCTTGCATTAATGCTTCAGTCTACCTGCTCGATGCTGGATATTGTGAAGAAAGACAGGATAGATGCCTCACCTCTGAGGGTTGTCATCCACGTATCTTTGGAAGGGCTCCCTTTTTTTGTGTGCCTTCTATTCTACCATTGCTCATTCCTCAGTTTTATATAGAACCCCATCTTGGTTGACAGGACGCTGAGTATTGGTGAAGACAGCAGTATTATGGTTGCCACACCTGCAGATGGGACATAGGATATCGCAAAAAGCAGTCCGCTGATTGAGAAATCTATCTGGTCAAATGGCATCCATGGCTTGCCTGGCTGGACATCTATCCTTCTCTTGATGAAGCTCTTCAGCGCATCTCCGAACAAGGCGCCGCATCCGAGGAGGTAGCCGAGGCTCAGAGCAGTTGTGAGGTCATAATTTATCAGGCTGAATGCCCTGAATGCATCATATTTGGTGTAGAGCAGGTACTGTATCAGGCAGATCAGGACACTTGCAGCTATGCCAAAGACCAGCCCTCTTATGGTCTTGTGGTCGCCGAGCATTCTTTTGCTTTCTATTTTTAAATAAAAATCAAGCGGATAATCCCATTTCGGGAACAGCTTTGCTGCAAATACCGGTGTCATGTTCGCAAAATATGCCGGAAGGAAGAAATAAAGTGATTTCAGTATCAGCATTATCATTTTACAACCTCATTTTCTTGATCTTTATCGGCAGGAGCATTGTTATAGAAAATATCATGAAAATATATAACATCAGATATACAGGAAACTGTGGTATCAATGTCAGCAAGGCTATTACAACTGCTCCTAGAGGTATTGGTGTACCGATGAAATAATCCTTTATCCCCATCACATTGAATCTTGCCAGTCTTATCAGGCCTGATAGCACATATAGCATGTAGATGACGCATGCAGCGAGGCTGCTGTTCATCATGTATCCTATCATGGCTGGTGCAATGCCGAATGAGATGAGGTCTGCGAGTGAATCAAGCTCTTTGCCTGATGGATTGCTTATCTTCAGCATTCGTGCAGCTGTTCCGTCTAGATAGTCGAAGCATGCTGCGATGAGTATGCATATTGCTGCATATGCCAGCATGCTGTTGATTGCAAAATATATTGATATTAGCCCTGATGATGCATTGGCTATAGTTAGGATGTTAGGGAGGTTCACCATCTCTTTCAGTTTGATGATTTTCATTTCTGATCATCCTATTGTTGCAATGATGTCAAGGCCTGCTTTTACTTTTTGCCCTTTCCTTACTTTGATATTCAGTTTTTTGCCGTTTATCATGTCTGGGAACACAAGCACTGCCTGGCTTCCAAGATTTATCCTGCCGAATATCTCACCCTGCATTGCATTCTTCCCGGGCTGTGCATTGCAGACTATATTCCGTGCCAGGAATCCGGCTATCTGCACGACTTTTATCTTGGATCTCCCTGTTTTTATGATGATTTCGTTCTTCTCATTCTCTAGTGAGTTCTTCAGGTTGTTGACTACCAGGAATTTCCCTGTCTTGTATTTGATAGATTCCACTCTCCCGCTGATGGGGTATCTGTTGATATGCACATCAAGGGGACTCATGAATATGCTGACCATGTATCCTTTTCCTCTGCCGATTATGTCTGATACCATGAGTTCTATCTTGCCTAGGTATTTCTTCTTGAGCCTGAGCCTCTCCTGCCCGTCAAGCCTGAGGATGCTTATCACTTTCCCGTCTGCAGGGGCGAGAAGATGCTCTCCTCTGTTGATTCTTCTTTTTGGGTTCCTGTTGAAGAAAGCGAGGAAAATCCTCCAGAGCATGAAGACTGAAGCGGTGATCAGCGCCATTGCTACAAGTATAAGGATTGCTGTTTTCATAATGCCAACCCGATCATTATTGTTGAGACAGCTCCCACGATGAATCCGGCGAATGCCTCGACTCCCCTGTGTCCTATTGTCTCCCTGAACTGCTTGAATCCCTTGTTGAGGATGTTCAGGAATGTGGAGTGCTTCCCTATCTCATATTTTGCCACTATGCTTTCATGCACAATGTATATCACCATCACCATTGTGGCAATGAAAAGTGGCGAAAAGCCCTGGTCAAGATATACTGACAGCACCAATGCTGTGCCTATCGCAACATGCTGGCTTGGCATCCCGCCTGATCTGATGAGGCTCAGGATGCTGAGTCTTTTTGTTTTCATGAAATCTGTGAAGATCTTTATGAGGCCTGCAAAAATATATGCAGTTATGCATGAAAGGAATATCTTGCTTGATAGAAGCGCATTGATGCCATATTCTGCCATGTTTGTAAGCTCCCATATATTATATAAATTTGTTTCCTTTGGCATTGAAATACAACAAATTTTATAAATTACTTACTTTAATACCCAGATAGGATTTATAAAGGCTGAAATCAGGATATTTGCTGTTTCAGGCCCGATTAGCTCAGCGGTTAGAGCGCGTGGCTGTTATCCGTAAGGAAAGATACCACGAGGTCGCAGGTTCAAATCCCGCATCGGGCGTTGGCTTTAAAGATAAGCTTTAAAGCCGATCAATCATGGGCCCGTAGCTTAGTCTGGCTGGAGCGTACGACTGATATCGCAATTGGCAGATATCGTAAGGTCCCGAGTTCAAATGCCTGGCTGCGAGAGTAGTCATGCTGGATGTCTCGGCGGGCCCATTCATTCTTCTACCACTCTTGACTCTGGTCGACAACACAAAACACAAGAATTCAATGATTACAGAGCTTCTAATAGCAATATTCAAAATAGTAAATCAGCTCAATCCAGTGTACTTAATGAGCTTCTACAGCAAAAACATGCGCATGATTCTGCAATCAGGTTCAATTTTGTTGAGGAGTTCTTGATGTCGACTAAGCTTATATATCTCTCAATAAAATGAAAAGAATCTTAAAAATTATTAAAAGTCTCTCTTGTTAAAACTTGGGTGTTGATTGATAACTCTGATAATCAATAGCAACCCCAACCCTCATACCAGTTACACTCACACCAGCCTTCATAACCATAAGGATTATCAGAATATTGTGAAGCCGTACTGTCACAGATCATTTCCTCCATTTCACAGCCAAAACGAGTTTCACAACTCCAAGAAAAACTCGATGTCCAAAATCCAGGCATCCAATATTGGTGCTTCCTCTCATTCGGTTCGGGGTCACCTTCCATCCAATAATGATGGCTTTCACACTCGCACAGGCCCTCTTCTGTAGCACCCTCGTCTTCATCGGGATCCCATCCATCCCAATGCCAGCAAGCTTCAGGATCATTCCTTCCCTCTTCAGTATCACAATAATCTGTTTCAGCTAAAAACTGCTCCTCTACTTCAGTTAATTTACCGATGAGATCATCCCTAACTACTGATTCAGAAGTTGATAAAAAATAACTTTGTGCAGGCCCCTTTCCTATCATAAGTACAACCAATGAGACAATCGCCACAATAGATACAATTGCTAAATAAGCGAAATTTCCTTTATCTTCCATTTTACACCTCTTTAAGGTTTTTAAAAATTGATTTATAATAGACATTATTTATTTGTATATATATATATAATTTTGTATGAAAAACAAGAAATCAATCAATTCAAGTCTGGAAGTTCACTTAGTTTACAAGTATATAACCTTAACGCAAAACACAATGTCCTTGAAAAGTCAAAGTCTCGGCGGGCCCATTTCATACTCAAATCTTAGTAAAAGTATGACATTATCATATGAAAATAAATCCTTCTCAAGACTATATTTTTAAATATCTATATATTTATAAATAGACCATTTACTTCTATTTGTTTATGGATATAAGGAACGTGCAGAAGACAGGCAATATGTTCTATATTTACCTACCGACTGCCTGGTGCAAGCAGCATGATATCTCGTCAGAATCAAAGCTCACATTGAATGTCAATAATGATGGCACTATCCTTTTGTCTCCGACAATGGGGAAGAAGAAGGAGCGCCATATTGAGCTCAAGGTTGATGAGGACAATCAGTCTGTCATCCATAAGCTGCTGGTCGCCTGCTATATAAACCCGGCAGATTCTTTCCAGATAACTTTGAGCAAGGAGCTTGATTACAAGACCCTCCTTGACCAGAAGCGTCTGGTCGCGGTCGAGATGGTGGAGCTCGACGGCAGGAAGATTATCTGCGAATCGAGCATAAGCATTGACGAGCCCTCTTCTCTTCTCAAGACCATGGTCAACAAGGTAAGGAATCTCATCAATGTCATTCTGAAGAACTACAACGAGGCCCTGATCGAACGGTATGAGGAGGAGATCGACAGGAGCAGGCTTCTCATCGACAAGTCAGTCATAAACATCTTCACCTTCAACAAGACCTCTAAGCTGAAACCTGTCGACATCCATTTCATCTCCAACATGTCAAGGTCGCTGGAGAGGTTTGTGGATCATCTGATTGTCGTCGATAAGTCAGAGAAGAAGCTCTTCATGGAGCTCAAGGAGATCATCGAGACCCTGAAGGTGCTGCTTGACAATTTTGAGAAGCTTAACTACACTGAAGCGATAGGCTTCCTGAAAAAAGTCGATAAGACCTCAGTGGCCCAGGTCAAGAGCATCCAGGATTATCATAAGAGGAGGATCAGGGGCCATCTTGTGAATGTGGCTGAGATCCTGATGGACTGGGCCATCACCAAGGAGATTGAATCCCAGGAAGATAATATTAATCACTGATGAGTGCAAAATAATCATTTCAGCCGATATACGATGAAGTCCCAAAAATTTAAAAAGGATTTGCCTACCCTGTAGATGGTAATTTGGGGGTATAGCACACAAGGAGCGTGTTTCGCAATGGACCATATACTTAATGACATTCGGAAATCAGAGGATAATGCAAAGAAGATTATTGAAGATGCATTGAAAGAGAAGGAGAAGATCATCTCTAAGGCAAGGGCAGATGCGATTGATATCATCAAGGAGAATGACAGGCGCATGTCCAGGGAGAGGGATGATGAGATAAAGGAATACAGGAAATCAATCCTTGCCAAGCAGAAAGAGGTCACAGAGAAAGGCAGGAAGAAGACCCGTGATATTGAGAAGTCTTCCGGGAAGAATGTCGATAGGACGAAGAAGCTCCTGCTCCAGGAATTTCATGGTTTTATAGAACAAGAGATGATGTAGATGTTCAAGGCTTTACGCATGTCAAAGGTGACGATAATCGGTCACAAGGACCACCTCCCTTCTGTGCTGAATGTGCTTCACCGGATGAAGGTCTTCCATATTGTCGAGCAGAGGAAGGAAGGCATCGATATCGGCAAGCCTTTGGAGTATGGTGAGAGGCTTTCTGAGATACTTATCAAGCTGAGGTCTGTGGCCTCTTATCTGGGCATCGATCTCAGTGAGAACGGGATTGAGGATCTCAAGGATGAGAAGCTGGATTATTACAAGCTTGGCAATCTCAGCAAGAAGCTGTATCTCATTGTCACAGACAAGGTCAATGAGAAGAAGGCCGCAGAAGACAAGATAAAGTCCCAGAGGATAAGGCTCCATCAGCTCAAGATCCTGAACTGCCTCGGCCTTGATCCTATCGATGTCAGGGAGAGCTTAAATTATGATTATTTCATCGGCTACCCCCAGGAGTTCAAGAAGTTCGAGGAGCTCTTGACAGAGAGGTTCAAGGATATCTATATGAAGAAAGGTATCCTCAATAGGGGATCCTATTTTGGGATATTTGCGCCTAAGCATCTCTCTCAGGACATCCAGAATTTCCTGAATGAGTTCTCTTTTGTTTATCAGGAGTTCAGGGAGATATCGGATATCCGGGATGAGACCCATAAAGCTCTGAAGGACATCAACAGCGATCTTTCAGAGATTGAGAAGCAGAGGGATTCAATTGAGTTTGAGCTCCATGATCTAGGCAGGAAGTGGAAGAAGTTCATCTTGTTCAATGAGACTCTTGTCTCACAGGAGGCAGAGAAGGCAGAGGCCCCTCTCAGGTTGGGGACCACAGATGAGACTTTTATTGCCACAGGATGGATTCCGGCATGGAAACTCACCAAGACAGTCAGGGCTCTTGAGGATTGCGCAGATAATCGGCTTTTCATAGAGACCCACAAGGTGGACAAGCATGATGATGTGCCTATAGAGCTGCAGAATCCCAAGGTGGTGAAGCCATTCGAGTTCTTCATGGACCTGTACACCCTGCCGCAGTATTATGAGCTTGATCCGTCTTTCCTTTTCTTCCTTACATTCCCTTTCTTCTTCGGCTTCATGCTAGGTGATATCGGCTACGGGATCACGACTCTTGTGCTCTTCATCGCCCTGAGGGCCATGATGAAGGATGGCAGGCGCCTGATAGACGCCCTGATCTTCTCATCCCTGTCCACGATCTTCTTCGGTGCGCTGTTCGGCGAGTTCTTCGGTGCAGAGGTTGTCATGGGCTATGAGCTTCCTCATGTGCTCAGCAGGATGCATCAGATAAATGAGCTCCTGTATGTCTCTGTCATGCTTGGATTCCTGCATCTGAACCTTGGCCTCTTGATCGGTTTCATAAATGAGTGCAAGCATCATGGATTGAAGACAGCGGTTCTTGAGAAAGGGAGCTGGTGGATTCTTCAGCTTTCAGTCATCGTCCTTGCACTGTCATACTTGAAGCTTATCCCCCTGATGCCCTTGGTGGGTTATGTCATGCTTGCTCTCTCTGCCGTGATGCTTTATGCTGGCGAAGGTGCTAGGGGCTTGATTGAGATGCCGGCCATATTTTCCAACATGTTCTCCTATGCCAGGCTTATGGCTATCGGCGTTGCTTCAGCTTCATTGGCTATTGTTGTCAATGATTTCTCTTTCAGGATGTTCCATGGCGGCATCATCTCCATCATCGGTGGTATATTGATACTTTTGCTTGGGCATTCCATCAATATTGGGTTGGGCATACTTGGCCCTTTCCTTCATTCGCTCAGGCTGCATTATGTTGAGTTTTTTTCGAAGTTTTATCACGGCGGAGGCCTCAGGTTCATGCCTTTCGGTGGCAAGAAGGAGGAGGCTTGAGCCTCAAGCAGGATAGAAAAACAGAATACGGAGGTAAAAAAATGGTAGTTGATATGGGAACTGGTGTTATTGCATTGAGCGCAGCAGTGGCGATCGGTTTGAGTGCTTTTGCAGCAGCTTATGCAGAGAAGACAATCGGCGCCGCAGCAGTGGGTGCAATGGCTGAGAAGGAATCTCTTTTCGGTAAGGGCCTTATCCTGACAGTCATTCCAGAGACGATCGTCATCTTCGGTCTGGTGGTTGCCATACTGATAATTGGGATGGCAGGTTAATAACCATTCCTTGGTTCGGTGGATACTATGGGATTGGAGAAGGTGAAGAAGGATATCTTGGAGAAGGCCAAGAAGAGGGCGCAGGATATCCTTAAGGATGCAGAGAAGGAGGCGGAAGCCATCAGGCAGAAGGCCAGGTCTGACGTCATGGATTCCAGGAGGAGGTCGAAGCAGGAGGTGCTCAAGGTCTGTGAAATCATGGAGAAGAAGGAGCTCTCTTCTGCGGAGTTTGACTCCAAGAAGGATTACCTTGACAAGAAGAAGGAGATGATCGACCTGGTCTTTGCAGAGGCCATGGCAGAGCTGGCTGCATTGAAGGGGAAGGAACGCAAAGATATCCTGCAGAAGCTGATAGACAGGGCGAAGAAGAAGGTGGATATCGGAAGGATATACGCGAACAAGGACGACCTGAAGCTGATCAGCGGTTTTGACACAGAGGAGAGGAAGATCGACGGCGGCATCATTGTCGAGGACAGGGAAGGCAATGTCACGATAGACCTCACTTTTGAAACACTGCTCGCTGATGTTCAGGAGAGGAACATCCAGAAGATGGCTCAGAGCCTGTTCAGCTAAGATGGCAAAGATAAAGCTCAGCACTTATCCGTACACTTATGTGAGGGTTGTCGCTATGCGCAGCAAGCTCCTTTCTAAGGATGATTATCATAAGCTGGTGAGGATGAAGCTGGGTGAGATTGCCAGGTACCTGCAGGAATCCGAATACAAGCGGGAGATTGATGAGCTTGGTATAAAATTCTCCGGTGCTTTTCTGCTTGAGCTTGCGATACATAGGAATCTTATCAGGAATTTCCAGAAGCTGAGGCGGATCTCGAATGTGTCCAGCAACGAGCTTCTGCTCTTGATAGACAACTATCTGGTCAGGAGCGACATCTGGAATATCAAGACTGTCCTCAGGGCAAAGTTCACAGGCATCTCTGAAGCAGAGCTCCTGAATATCATCCTGCCGATAGGAAAGTTATCAGAGGAACACCTGATATCCCTTTTCAGGAAGGACTCTGTTGAGGAGATAATTAAGTCTGTTGATTTCATCAAGTTCAAGGCCATTAAGCCTGCACTGGATTATTTCAGGGAGAAGAAGAGCTTCTTGGAGATAGAGAATTTTTTGGATAAGTATTATTACTCCCAGATCATCGCTTTTGCTCAGAAGATCCCTAAGGAGGGGGAGCTTTTCAGGGAATTCCTCATGAATGAGATATTTATCCAGAACACCATCACTGTACTGAGGATGAAGAGGTCTAATATAAAGCCTGAAGATATAAGGAATTTCATCATCATGACTGGAGAGAGGTCATTTGACCGTCCGATAGAGAAGTTGTTGAGGTCTGAGAATTTTGAGGAGATGATATCTGGCCTTGAGAAGTCCAAGTTCGGCAATTATATCAAGGAAGGGTTGAGGATGTATAAGGAGAAGATGACGCTTGTCTATCTTGAGGCTGATTTCATGAAGTATCTGCTCAAGAGATCCGCTCTCTTACTGCACCAGAACCCGCTCAGTGCATCGGTGATCTTGGGCTACATGATGGCTAAGGAAATAGAGGTCAAGAATATTGGCACAATCATCAAGGGGAAGGAGCTCGGATTGAGCGATGAGTTTGTGGAGAATTCATTGGTGATTGCATAAGCAGCAGGGATGTATATGGCGATATATAGAACAGGGATGTGCATGGTATACGGCGGGATATATATTATGATCCTAGGGTGATTATGTGGAGCTGAATGTTGTCGGAGGTTCGGATTTTGTATTGGGTTTCCAGCTCTCTGGTATCCAGAAGACCTTTGAGGTCGATGATAGGCAGAAGTGCCTGGATACCATCAACAGTGTGATGGCTGACCCGAATGCAGGCATACTGATACTTGACGACAAGATATTCCAGTCATTGGCTCCGCATGAGAAAGAGAGGGTTGAGAGGTCTGTCAAGCCGGTTGTGTTGACTCTGTCCACGTCGACAGGCCAGGATGCGATGAGGAAGATGATATTGAAATCAATAGGTGTTGATCTATGGAAAGAATGAAAAAATCTAAATCAGAAGAAGGCAAAGATATGGGGATTCTTTATAGGATTGCTGGTCCTGTTGTTGTGGCCAAAGGCCTCAATGCGAGGATGTATGATGTGGTCCGTGTCGGTGACGAGGCCCTTATGGGTGAAGTCATCCAGATTGACAAGGAGCACACCACTATCCAGGTCTATGAGGATACCTCAGGGATCAAGCCAGGTGAGCCTGTCAGGAACACAGGCAGGCCCCTTTCCATTGAGCTCGGTCCCGGTCTTCTCACCATGATATACGATGGTATTCAGCGTCCTCTTAAGTTTCTGAGGGACAAGATGGGGGATTACATCCTGAGAGGCGTGGACGCTCCTGGCCTTGATGAGGCCAAGAAGTGGAAGTTCAAGGCTCTTGTGAAGAAAGGAGACAAGGTAGAGCAGGGTGATGTCATAGGTGAAGTGCAGGAGACAGAGACTATTGTCCATAGCATCATGGTGCCATACGGCAAGAGCGGCAAGATTGACTCCATCAAGTCCGGGGATTTCAATGTTAACGAGGCTGTTGGGACACTTGACGACGGCACTGAGCTTTTCCTTAAGCAGTACTGGCCTGTGAGGGTTCCGAGGTACAGTAGGCAGAAGCTTTCCCCAGGCATGCCCCTGATTACTGGCCAGAGGATCTTTGATGGTCTTTTTCCTCTTGCAAAAGGCGGCGCAGCTGCCATCCCCGGCCCTTTTGGTGCAGGGAAGACAGTATCCCAGCAGCAGCTTGCAAAGTGGTGCGACGCTGATATCATTGTATATGTAGGATGCGGCGAGAGAGGCAATGAGATGACTGAGGTATTGACAGAATTCCCCGAGCTCATCGATCCTAAGACAGGCAAGCCCCTTATGAACAGGACTGTCCTTATCGCTAACACATCAAATATGCCTGTCGCTGCAAGAGAGGCTTCCATCTATACAGGCATCACGATTGCAGAGTATTATAGGGACATGGGGTATGATGTGGCTTTGATGGCTGATTCCACCTCGAGATGGGCTGAAGCCATGAGGGAGATCTCATCGAGGCTTGAGGAGATGCCTGGTGAGGAGGGTTATCCGGCTTATCTGTCGACAAAGCTCTCTGAGTTCTATGAGAGGGCTGGAGTCGTTTCCCCGTTAGGCAAAGGCCTGGACAATGGCTCTGTGACTGTCATCGGCGCTGTCAGTCCTCCTGGAGGGGATTTTTCAGAGCCTGTCACGCAGAACACGCTCAGGGTCACCAAGACTTTCTGGGCTCTTGATGCCAAGCTCGCACAGAGGCGTCATTTCCCGTCCATAAACTGGCTCAATTCGTATTCGCTGTATATGGATACACTGGCGCCGTGGTTCGCTGAGAACGTTGCCTCTGACTGGAAGCATAATGTGGATAAGATAAGGGCCATACTTCAGGAAGAGGAAAAGCTCATGGAGATTGTCCAGCTTGTCGGTTCTGATGCTCTGCCTGCCAGGCAGCAGCTGACCCTTGAGGTCGCGAGGCTGATAAGGGAATTCCTGCTCCAGCAGAACGCTTACCACGAGGTCGATACTTATTCAGAGCTCAAGAAGACATACACCCTGATGAGGATCATCCTGCATTATTCAAAGATGGCTAATGTAGCCCTTGATAATGGCGCGAGGGTCCAGCAGCTTCTGGAGATAAAGTCAAAGGACATGATAGCGAATGCTAAGTTCGACAAGGATTATAAGAAGGTCCTTGACGATGTCCAGAAGGAGATGGACAAGGAATTCGACAAGATTTACAGGTGATTATGATGATGAAGGAATATAAGACGATTTCGAGGATTGCGGGGCCGCTGGTCTTTGTGAAGAAGACTGACCCTGTCGGTTACAATGATCTTGTGAGGATTGCTCTGCCGGGCGGTGTCATGAAGAGCGGTCAGGTGCTGGATACCAGCGAGGATACTGTTGTTGTCCAGGTGTTCGAAGGAACTTCAGGTATCGACAGGAGCTCATCGATAAAGTTCCTCGGCGAGAACATAAAGCTGAATGTCTCTGATGACATGCTGGGAAGGATCCTTTCCGGATCCGGCAAGCCCATAGATGGAGGGCCGGCAATAATCCCGGAGAAGAAGCTGGATATCATCGGGGCTGCCATCAACCCTGAAGCCAGGAAGAGTCCGGCTGATTTCTTCCAGACAGGCATCTCCACCATTGATGCCATGAACACGCTGGTCAGGGGCCAGAAGCTCCCAATTTTCTCAGGCTCTGGTCTGCCTCACAACAAGATTGCCTTGCAGATTGCGAGGCAGGCGAAGGTCATCGGCCAGGGTGAGGAGTTTGTCGTCATCTTCGCCGCAATGGGCATCACGAATGAAGAGGCTCAGTTTTTCATCAAGGATTTTGAGGAGACCGGGGCTCTTGAGAGGTCTGTTGTCTTCCTGAATCTCGCGAATGATCCTGCTGTCGAGAGGATTATCACCCCGAGGATGGCCTTGACTGCTGCAGAGTATTTTGCTTTTGAGAAGGACAAGCATGTCCTTGTCGTATTGACAGATCTCACAAATTATTGTGAATCACTGAGGGAGATTGGCGCTGCCAGGGAAGAGATCCCAGGAAGGAGGGGTTATCCTGGATATATGTATACTGATCTCGCCATGCTTTACGAGAGGGCGGGTATGATCAAGGGCAAGAAAGGCTCCATCACTCAGATCCCTATCCTGACCATGATTGGTGATGACATAACTCATCCCATCCCTGACCTTACAGGATATATAACCGAAGGCCAGATTGTGCTTAACAGGGAGCTCCACAGGAAAGGCATCTATCCGCCGATTGATGTTCTCCCGTCATTGTCAAGGCTGATGAACAGCGGCATAGGCAAGAGCAAGACAAGGGAGGATCATAAGCAGGTGTCTGACCAGCTGTATGCCAACTACGCAGAGGGGAGGGATCTGAGAGGCCTTGTAGCGATTGTCGGCGAGGAAGCCTTGTCTGCGAGGGATAAGCGGCTGCTTAATTTTGCGAAGATCTTTGAAGAGAGGTTCGTGACACAGGGCAACAGGGAAGACAGGCAGATCACTGAAACCCTTTCGCTTGGCTGGGAGCTTCTTGGCACTATCCCTGAGAACGAGCTCACAAGGATAAGCCCTGAGATGAAGAAGAAGTTCTATAAGCCTATCGCTGCTGATGTCGAAGAGGTCAAGGAGAAGCAGGGGAAGGACGCGGGGGATAAGGGGGAGGAGTGATGATCCATGAAGGACGCTAAGAGTTTATTGAATGATTTGATTGAAGGCAACATTGGTTTTTCAGCCAGGGAAGGTGATAAGCTTTCTGACCTGCAGTCTGGCCAGTCTCCTTTCATGACTTTGGTGATGTGCAGCGATTCGCGTGTCAGCTCAGCTTTCTGTGGCATGGACACCACCAATAATTTTTTCATAATAAGGAATATTGGGAATCAGGTCAGCACTTCTCCTGGCTCTGTTGATTATGGTGTGCTTCATCTCCATACGCCGATCCTTATGATCCTTGGCCACTCAGGCTGTGGTGCTGTCAAGGCATCCCTTTCAGATTACTCTGAGGAGACAGCTGAGATAAAAGCAGAGCTTGACACTTTGCAGGGCCCTGTGAAGGATACAAAGGATGTATCTGACAGCGGGAAGAGGAATTGCCTCTGCATCCAGAAGAATGTCGACAATCAGATAGCCTTCTGCCTAGATAGATACAGGAAGCTTGTCGATGAGGGGAAGCTTGTCATTATAGGTGCATTCTATGATTTCCATAATAAGATGTCTGATGAGCTGGGCAGGTTTTATGTGATGAATGTCAATGGGAAGACTGATGCAGACAGTATAAATGCCTTGGATATTTTTGAGATTGGGCACTTCAAGAGGTTTGAGGTCTGATTATATGGATGTCAAGCCGACAAGATCAGAGCTGATGAAGGTCAAGAACCAGATTAAGCTGGCAAAATCAGGCTATAATCTGCTCAAGAAGAAGAGGGATGGCCTCATCCTGGATTTCTTTGAGATCCTGAAGAAGGCTAAGGACATCAGGAAGTCCCTTGTCGACAGCTATGTGACTGCCCTCGACATGATTAACCGGGCCAGGGTTCTTGAATCTGACCTCAAGATCCGCTCCATCGCTCTTGCTATCAGGGACAAGCCGTCCATAGAGCTGGAGACCAAGAATATAATGGGTGTCGTTGTACCGAAGATAAAATCAGATTCGCTCCAGAAATCTTTCTTCGAGAGAGGTTATGGTGTCTACACCTCGTCTAGTGTTGATGAGGCCACAGCCGCTTATGAGATCGTTGTTGAGAAGATCATCACTGCTGCTGAGGTGGAGACTGCAATGAAAAAGCTCCTTCAGGAGATCGAGAAGACCAAGAGGAGAGTCAATGCCCTGGAATTCAATGTCATACCAAAGCTTGTGGCCCAGAAGGCCTTCATCACACTGCGCCTTGAGGAGATGGAAAGGGAGAACACTTTCAGGATGAAGCGCATCAAGGCCAAATCTTGACAATAGTTTTTATATATTTCTTGATAAACCCCCCCCGGAATAAGGGTGCTTGATCTGGGTTGTGGGGATAATAAGGTATCCGGGGCCATAGGTCTTGATAGGAACGACTGTCTGAAGGATGTCGATGTATTGGTTGAGTTTAAGAATAGGGATTATATTCCTTTAAGAGATGATTCTTTTGATGAAATCCATTTGAGGCACTTTGTTGAACATGTGCCTGACATTGCATGGCTCATGAGTGAAATCCACCATGTCAGGAAGAATGGTGCTAAAGTTTATCTCTCTTTTCCACATTATAGTTCCAGGGGGTCTTATAGTGATGTGACACATATTCATCATCTTTCTTCCCGTGCATTTGAGCACTTTGATCCAGAAACAGGATTTGGTCAGTCATACGGGTATTATACACATTTTGGGAGGTATTTTCCTTTCAGGACAGAGATTATAAGCTTAAGTTCTAACAGGTATGCTGCTTTGGTTGCAGAACCGCTGTTGAAGGTTCTTGGTAGGAACAATTTTGAGAGGATTACTTCAAGATTTGTTCCTATCAACCAGGTCGACCTTGAGCTTAGGATCCTCAAGCAATAAGCACTGGACATTCTCACAAAACCTATATAAATCCTTCATCCCGATTCATTCTCATGGCATCGAATCAGTCAAACCCTGTCATTGATCTCGCACTGGAGACCATCAGGATGGGCAAGCAGGCTCTCGTCTTCGTAAACACCCGACCGAGTGCTGAGAAGACTGCGGAAGATATATCCAAGAAGCTTAAGGATGATGAAAAGGCTATCCTGCTGGCCGAAAAGGCATTGAAGGCGCTGCAGAAGCCTACAAGGCAATGTGAACGCCTCTCAAACATAATGAGGAAGGCCATCGCATTCCATCATGCAGGCCTCCATCCGAAACAGAGAGAGCTGATTGAAGACAGTTTCAAGGCAGGTGATGTCAGGATCATCTGCTGTACCCCGACACTTGCGCAGGGCGTTGATCTTCCTGCATTCCGCTCGATAATAAGAGACCTTAAGCGTTATGGAGGCCCTTGGGGTTTGAGTTATATCCCTGTCCTTGAGTATGAGCAGATGGCCGGCCGTGCCGGACGTCCTAAATTTGATGAGTATGGTGAAGCTATCATCATTGCTGGTTCTGAGGGTGAAAAAGAGGAGATCTATGATAGGTATATCTGTGGTGAGCCTGAAGACATCTACTCAAAGCTCGCTGTCGAGCCAGTGCTTCGCACTTATCTGTTGAGCCTGATATCATCTAATTTTGTCAATAGCAAGAAGCAGATCATGGATTTTTTTGAGAAGACTTACTGGGCCTATCAGTACAGGGATATGGATCGTATGGATGTCATCATCAGCAAGATGCTTGATCTTCTGGAGGATTGGGAGTTCATCATATCAGAGGGCGATGATTTTGTGAGCGCTGACAAGGTCGATGACAGGGGATATCGCGCAACTCTGGTCGGCAATAGGGTTGCGGAGCTTTATCTGGATCCGCTGACAGCCCATATGCTGATTGAATCACTGAGGACAGCTGCTTCAAAGCGTTTTTCTGATTTCTCTTTCCTTCATATGATATCAAGCACCTTGGAGATACGCCCGCCCCTGAGGGTTAAGTCAAAGGAGTTTGATATGGTCCAGTCCCGGTTCCTCAAGTATGAGGATCAGCTTATAGCAGAGGAGCCTTCTTCTTTTGATCCTGATTATGGTCAGTTCATCAGTACTGTCAAGACAGCCCTGTTCTTTGTTGGTTGGATTGATGAGCTTGATGAAGAGGCTCTTCTTGAGCAGTTTGATATCCGGCCTGGCGAGATCAGGTCAAAGCTTGATATCGCTGACTGGCTGCTGTATTCTTCAGAGGAGCTGGCCAAGCTTATGCAGTTCAGGGAGCTGTTTGGCCACCTCATGAAACTCCGGCTGAGGGTAAAGCACGGCATCAGGGAGGAGCTTCTTAATCTAGTCAGGTTCAGGGGCATTGGCAGGGTCAGGGCCAGGATCCTGTTCAGGAATGGTATCAGGGATGTTGCTGAGATAAGGAGGGCTGATTTGTCTACCTTATCATCTTTGGTTGGGCGCAGGACCGCTGAATCATTGAAAGAGCAGGTCGGCCAGAAGCTTGAACCTGTCAGATCTGGAAAGCGCAGGGGCCAGAAGAGTGTCAGGGATTACTGAGAAGGTCTTTATGTGCACATGACTTGATCTCATTGGCCACTGTATATGCTGAACTGCTCACTTCGAGATATGCTCTCTCTTCTTTGAGGTCCTCTCTCCTGTGGATTACTGTGTCGAGGACAAATGCTCTTGGCATGAGTCTTCTCCCGTCCGGGGTCTTCCTGTTATGTGCTTTTGTCAGATTGTGTACTCCTGGGCCGCTGAGTACAGGGTGCACTATCAATGGGATGAGCTGGCAGCCCACTATCCCGCTTATTGAGTCAACAGCCGCACCATATGTGCTTGCCGTGTCGATTATGTCATCAGTGACTATCCCTGTCCTCCCGATGAGGAGCCTGTCAATCATTGTCTTTTCTTCTGGTGTGTATTGGGTCTTGTCGAATTGGCCATCGCCCTTATACTGGAGAAGGTAGGATATCCTTGCTCCCTCCACCACATTGAACTCCTTTCTTGTCTTGTCCATCATGACAATGAGGCCGTCATAGCCATATCCCTTGTTGTACATCGCTATTGCCAGCTCTGTTGCAGCTGCCTCGCTGTTCAGGTCAGGCCCGATGACAAGCATCCTGTTGAACAATGATTTGTATCTGTGGGATAGTCCGTCCACAAGCGATTCTATTCCTGAAAGGCTCCTGAATTCTATCCCTCTACTGGTGAAGTGCCGCCCTACCAAGGGTGAATGCGCAGCAACTGTTATTATCCGTTTCACTCCGTACATGGCCATTATTTCGGCATCTGCCTCTGTAAGACATACTTCGTGCCTGAGCCTTTCATTTTTTTGTTTCTCTTTTTCATCTCCCTGGAAATCATGCGGCCTGTCGCTCCTTCCGAATGCATAATACAGCGGCACAACTGTGATTGATGCTGCACGAAGCTTTCTGAGGTATTTTACAGTGAAGATCTGCTGGAATATCTCGCTCATTGGTGATTCCCGGTCCAAGCCGTTCATCAGTATTGTTTCCATAGAATGCTTGGCACCCCTCCAGGATACATTGCCGATCCTCTCCCTGATATCTGAGCTGATGCTGTTCCATGCCTGGGAGTCTAGGCTCTGCTTCAGCCTGGAGCTTATTGCATAGATGTCCCAGTCCTCAAGGAGCTTGCCAACTATCCAGCCCATGTTTCTCCTTGCATTCTTGTTCCATTGGCGGGTTATCCCTTCAAGATACCTTACGAACTCGTCATGCACCTTTGGATCAGATAGCCTGTATTCCCCATTTTCCAGGATGGGATACACCCCCTGTCTTAGTTTGTCTTTGAGGAATCCCAGGATTCTTGGGGCAACAAATTGCTCTGGCCTGTGGGTGACTGCATTGTTTGGGGTATATAATGAGAATACTGTGCTTTGAGGGAGGACATTCATTATATCATCTAGTGCAATCCTCCCTTCGATATCCGGATAGGGGTCCGGGATTCTTGCAGATTCGAACGATGACTTGTCAAAGGCTCTTATGCCTTTTATGTTTTCTGAGAAATGCAGGGTTTCCATTTCCAGGAACCTTACTCTTGGGGCGAGGTCTGTGTTCAGGAGATGTGAATAGACCTCTTTCCCTACATGGGAAGCTGATTGGTTCCATGTAAGCACCACATTATCGATTGCCATTTTCCCCTTTGTTGCACAGGAAGATGCCTGAAGTTAAAATAATTTCTGTATTCCAGGATATAGGACAGATATGCAGTGGCGCAGATTCAGATTTTATGGTATCAGCTTTTCTTCACTGATACATTGTTAAATCTTATCGGCCCGCTGTAGAACCCGGCTATTGATTCAGGCTGCCCCATGCGATCTATATTGTTCATGAGATTTATCATTGACGAGGATATGGACATGTTTGATATGGGGTGTTTGATATGGCCGTTCTCTATGTAGAATCCCTTGTCTGCCTCTACTGAGAAGTCTGTGGTTATCGGGTCTGAGTTATGGGCCCCGAGTATGGACGTGACATAGACACCCTTGTCGACTCCTGAGAATATGTCCTTCTTCTTGGGGATATCCAGCACTATGTTGTTGAATATCACTCCTGATTTTGCTGCGCTCCCTGTTGATTCCTTGCCAAGAAATTTTCCTATATTGTGGTCGAATAGGAAGTTCTTGACAACACCCTTCTCGACAAGCTGGATTTTGCGGGTGGGTGTTCCTTCATAGTCGAATCTTTCTGACCTGAATCCCCAGTCTAGCGTACCGTCATTTGAGAGGTTTAGCTTTCTGGAAAAGACCTGCTCCCCGAGCTTCCTGGTGAGTGTTGAATGTTTGCTCTCCACATTAGTGCCGAGGAAGCTTGGCAGCATCGCATACTCGCAGAGGTAATACAGCACCTTGGGTGACAATATCAGTGTGTCCGCATCTGTGCCAAGTTTTCTGCTCTTTGCTGACATCTCAGCTGTTTCCTTTAGTCTTTTGCACATCGGTTGTGCATCGAATATCCTTCTTGCTGAATTGAAGTCCCAGTGGCTGAACATCTTGCCTTTCGATTTGTATGACACTGACACATTGATTGAGAATTTGGTGTCTTTCTGGGTTTTTTCGACCCCGTTTGAGTTTGCTGCTGAGAATTCTGTGTCTGTGCTCACTATATCAGCATTCTCGACTTTTATCATCGGTGATTTCAGGTCTTTGAGTATGCCTTCTCCTGTCTCCAGGAAGAAGTCCTCAGACTGTTCTGCTGTATTGGAGTCATATATCTTGACGTCTGTTTCTTTTGGGTCTTCTGGAAGCCCATAGAAATAATCCAGGCTGTTCGTCACCTTGGCCATCTTGAGGGCTCTGTCCAGCAGGCCGGAATCAGGGTAGTTAGAATAGGAAACACCCATCTTTTTTCCCAGGAAGACCTTCAGTATGTAGGCTTTCTGCTCCATGCTGCTCATGGTGTGGATGCTGTTGTCCATGAGCTTCAGGTTGTTTGATCTGATTATGTATGAGTTCAGCTGTGCATGGTCAGCTTTCCGTGTCGCCTTGTTTATGATTTTTCTGAAGTAATTATCCATTATGCCTGCCTTGTATTATAATCATCATTAATTATCATCATCATTAATTATCATCGCGGATATTCTTATTTATCCTGACTATGCCTCATTCTTCCCTATTATCCTTGCGTTCTTTATCAGCATCTTGGGATTGGCCCCGTCAACAGGGATTATCTGGCCGAGCTTCTGGCAGTAGCCGGGATCTGATTCCTCATAGCTGTTGCCTATGGCCTTGATGCTCTTGAGTATCTTCATGAGGTTGCCTGAGAATGACAATTCTCTGAGCGGTCCAGTTATCTCGCCGTTCTTTACAAGATACCCTTGTTTCGCTCCGAATTCGAATGTTCCTTCTGCGGAATTCACCTGTCCTCCTTTCTGGCCAAGCACGAATATTCCGTTCTTCAGGTCTTCTATGAGCTCCTCATCTGTATAGTCTTTCTTGCCAATGTACATATTGCTCATCCTCGGGATGGGGAAGAAGCCGGCTTCCTCTGCCCTCCCGTTTCCAGTCGGTGATTCGCAGAGGATGGCTGCTGTCTCCCTGGAATGCAGGAAATTGCGGAGCACCCCGTTGCTTATCACCTTTGTCTTCTGGCTCGGCACTCCCTCGTCGTCATAGAAATAGCTGCCGAATCCTCCTTCTATGCTTGGATCATCGTATACATTGAGGATCTCTGTTCCTAATTTCTTGTTTATCTTGTTGGCGAGGATGGAATCCTTTTTGATGACATGGTCTGCTTCGATGCTGTGCCCGAGGGCTTCATGTATGAAAAGCCCTGCCAGCGCCCCGTCGATGACCACATTTGCATTCTGTGTCTTGGGGCTCTTTGCGGTCAGGAGCTCCAATGCGCGGTCACAGCATTTCTGTATGGCCTCGGGGTATCCCCTTAGAACCTCAAAACCGCCCAGCCGGGCTATCCCATCATGGGAATCCACTGTCCTCATGCCGTCAGATGCGACAATGAATATGCCTGCATCTATATAGTTCAGCCTCTGCTGTATGAAGCTCCCTTCAGAATTGGCGAATTCGCTGTAAAGATTTTTTTCTGTGTAGTAAAGGTCAGATGACTTTATTTTGCGGTCAAAATCAAGAGCCTTTATCGAGCCCTCCAATATGAGGTTCTTCTTTTCAGATAGTGATATGTTTACAGGATCGACTCTCATTCTGGTCTTCTTGAAGTCCTTTATGGGCTTTATCTGGGCCATGATTATCTCCCTTTCGGTCTTCTTGCTCATGGCTTTTGCTATCTTGAGCGCTTTTATCACATTCTCCTCCATTTTATCAAGATTGTCGAAGCTTGTGAAGCCCCATGCATTTCCATAGAGGACCCTTATTGAATACTGCTTGACGCTCCCATTGTCTATGTCTTTTACAGTCTCGCCGCTCAGGTTTATTGAGGTGCTGTCAAGCGTAGTGTGCCTGAAATCCCAGTACTTGACTTTATCCTCTTTTTCAAGAAATTTGAACAGGGCCATCTAAAGCCTATTTTGGGTTTCACATTTATAAAGTTGATGCCGTGTTTCCATTTTATTGATGATCATCCAAATGGAAATCAATAAAAAGGATGAGGGGATAGTAGTGTCAAAAAAATCCAAAAAAGGTGATTCCATGAAACAGAAGAAGAAATCAACGACCCAGAAGGGCAAGAAGAAGAAGTTCGGGAGCATGATTGCTAATAAGAGTTAGATTATTGATAAGTGTTTATCAGGCATATTCAAGGATTTATTAATATATTTTTTTTGTCTATGACAGGCATTATCAGTTTGAAAGTAGTGCCCTCCCTGAGTTCTGAGATTAGGCTTACCTCTCCGCAGGACGCATCCACAAATTTCTTGAGGTCATAGAGCCCCAATCCTCTCATCCTGTCTCCGGTTTCTGGCTTCCTGGAATAGAACCTGTTGAATGCCCTTGATGCCGCTTCAGGGGTCATCCCGGGCCCATTATCACTCACTTCGATTACCAGGCATTTCTCTATGTCATAATTGGCTCCGGCTTCGGCAAGCTTTTCAGATTGTGCTCTTAATAGATCCCCTTCTCTTGCTGTCAGGGTCATCCTTGCTTTGTTATCCATCTCATACTGGGAATTCCTGGCAAGCTCCATGAGGACAATGTCCACAAATTTTTTTGGATCGATGTATAGTATAGGATCATGTCTTAGATCGCATTCAAGTGATCCGCCCGGCCAGTGGATCTTATATTTTTGCTCGAATTCCCTGACAATGTCGCTGAGAGTGCATTCACTTGGGACATAGCCTCTATGGAGAGTTTCTGTCAGCTGACTGAGGATCCCGGAGATTGTCTGCAGCTGCCTTATCACGACCTCAGGGGACTCTGCAAGCTTTGTGATATGCTCAGCCAGTGTAGCATCTTGTGCAAGCAGTTCCCTGAGGGAGGGATTTACCAGTATGAACCTCTCAAGCCTCTTCTTGGAATTGAGTGTGGAATGCCTGATGATATCGAGATATGTCCTGAGGTTATGGCCCAGCCCGCTGGCAACATCATCGGTCCTCATCCTGCTGTTGATCTCTGATTCTGCAAGGGACCTGTAGACTGCTTCAGTCACATCATCGAATCTTATGAGGAATTTTGTGGCTGGTCCGAAAAGCGCGCCGACAGGGGATACAGATATGTCATATATGACATCCCTGCTGCCGATGGTCATGGCTTGGTTCGGCAGGAAGTATCTCTCCTCCTGGCCGGTCACTACTGAGGTTATTCCGCCGATCGCAGATGAGAAGATCTTCAGGCCGCGTATGTCCATTCTCCGGGGACATTCATCTGCCCCGATTGCCCTTGACAGTACAGGGTTTACACGCTCAAGCCTGTAGTCGGCGTCGATGACAGCTATCCCTGCTGCCTCGCTGTCGACAATTGCCTCATTGAGGGATTTCCAGTAATGGATCTCTTCCATCTGTTCGGCCCATAGCAATGGCAGTGTTAGGAGATTGGCGAGCCTCTCTCCGTCAGCAAGCTTCTGTTCAGTGATCCCTTTGGTGCCGGCTCTCGGGTCCCTGTCCATCGGTGCATCGACAGTGATGACTGCTATAGCTTTACCATGCATGAGTACAGGGATGCATACTGCTGGCACATAAGACTCTGGGGTCGGATAAAGCTGCTTGAATTCTTCAGGTGTTACATAGACCTCATTCTCAGGTGTGAGGAAACCGTGAGATGCCGCTTTATTGTATTGGAGTTCCTGTTGCTCATAGTAGTCCGGACTGAAGATGCCTGCCTCCACCATCTGGTCAAGGAAACCGCCTGGCGAAGGGTCATAATATGACTGGAATGCCCTTCCTGTCGATATTGCGATAAAGAGCTCATTCTTGTCTTCTGGATCTATATTGCAGAACTCAGTCTTCTGGTATCTTACTATATTCTGCACTATGGCATCTGTCTCAGGGGTCAGCCCGACTGCGCTGCATGTTACTATCTGGTCTGAATCCAGGTCAAAGAATTTTCCGGGCGTGTATGTCTTGCCCTCCTGTCGTCTTATCATGAGGTTTGCAATGTTCATCCTCATGAGCTTCCCGACGCTTTTGAGCACAGTTGTGATGAAGTTCTCCATGAATCTCTCATCAATCTTCATGCCCGCGAAATCTTGGTGTATGCCTGAATAGGTCTCGAGTATGTCCTGTGAATCAATCAGCCTCTGCTCTGTTTCAGCCAATATTGCTTCAAGCTCTTTTATTCTGTTGTCTGGGCTGGGGTTTATTGTATTTTCCATTTTGATTGGATTCAAGGGCCTATCCTGGATGTTTGTCCTTATATTGCAGTGTGTTCTTGTATTATCTTGTCTATCAGGGGATAATCCTCCAGTATGTGGTCATCATCCCCGTAATTTGGATCCTGTTCTTTGAGTCTCATTTTTTCCTGGTATAAGGATTCATAGTCTAGTTTCAGCCATTTCCCAAGCCTGTGTCTGATGAAGGGTCTTATGATTTCCGGATCGAATTGATGGCCGGCATTTTTTGCCAGTTCATTGACTACCCATCTTATCGGCATTGGTTTTTTGTAGACTCTCCTGCTCACCATTGCATCATAGGAATCGGCTATGAATGCTATCCTTGATGGGAGTGGGATGTCAGTGCCTCTCTTTTCTCCGGGATAGGAAGGGAAATCCACATCTTCAGTCCTTCCATCCCATCTCTCATGATGATGCCTGACTCCCTCAGCTATGTGGAAATACAGGTGGCCATTAGGGAGCATCTTTTTGTTGCTTTCATTCCAGATGATTTCATAGCCCTCTATCGGATGTCCCTTCATTTTGCTGTACTCTTCGTCTGTGAGCTTGTCATTTTTGTTGAGGATCTCGTGGTGTATTTTGGCTTTGCCGCAGTCGCTCATTCCTGATGTCCATTCAATGATGTAACCCTCCTCGAGGGTTATATCGAACTCGTCCCTCAGTTCTTCGCGTGCCATGCCGTATCTGTCCGGATCCTCGTACATAGCCCTCAATAGGTCTGCTATTTCTTTTGCCCTTTCCTTTTGCCTGAACACATGTTTCTTTGTATCTCCGCCTGCTGTCTGCAGGCCTGCGAAATCGAGCGTGTCGATCAGGTTGGCGAGTATTGATTGTGATGCGAACAGTGTTACATAGAAATTGTACAGTTGGCTCAGTCCTGTCATCAGTGCATCTCTCATCCCATTCATCAGAACAAGATTGGCTTCGTCAAAACCATATTCCCTGCCGGGCTCATCAGATTCTTTCCTGATTACATAGAAAGCCCCTCTTGCCACGCCTCCGAATATTAACGGCACACCGATGATGGATTTTGCGCCCATCTGGATGAACATGTCCTCTATCTCACCTGTATATGCGGACACATCCTCGATAATTATGGAGGTCGCATTAGGTAATATCCTCCTTAATGTCCCTGAATCTGAATCAAGCATCTCATTTGGGTTTATCCTGTGCTCGGGATATAGCTGTCTGATGCTCATATTGCCGTTTGCCATCTCTTGGAAAGGTTCTCGCGGCATTGTCACACGGGCATCTTGCGCATCCATTGCAGAGATGCAGGCAGTTGCCACAGTCTCCAGAAGCAGCTCAAGCTTTGGACCCTTGAATGCGATGCCTTTGGTCATGTCCTGTATGTGTTTGTACATGTCGATTAGCGTGTTTATTTGCTTCCACATTATTCTGTCTTCCAGTAGGGTGGCTATGCGGTTGAAGATATCTTCTTCGCTATCCTCATTTTTTGAGAAATAATCATCTGCCCCCCGCCTTTCGAGCTTGATCCCTCTCTTGTAGTTCTCATAGGCCGTGTATAGCACAAGCTTGACTCTTTCCTTTTTTAGACCGAGCTGGATTGCTGCATCGAGCACTCTTTCCCCTGCTGTTGCGCTGTCTGTTTCAGAAGGGAGGTTTATATCGCTGAAGATCAGATCGAGGCTTGTGTTTTGTTCGGATATCACCTCTTTTGCCTGTGTTTCTGTTGATGCCTCCAGTATGTTCCTTCTTTGGTAGCCCTCAAGCACAAATGACTCTATGAGCTCTCTCCTTTCATCCGGATTGTCCTCTACAATGAGTATCCTGGAATATTGTTTTACCATCCTTTCCAGGTTGACGCCTTCATATCTTTTCATTCCTTGTTCAAAATCCAAAATACCACCTGAAATTCCAACAGATATTGGGTCTTTCTTATTTTATTTATATTTTCCCACACTGGATTCCTGACTGATATGGGACAAAATGTTGGGCAAAATGTGGAAAATACCGCAGGATGGAGCTTTTATGCTTCAGATTAAGTGGGTCATTTTAATTGTTTTTGGTATCCCCGGATAGGATTACAATAGTTATGGTAGAGCCATAACTTTGGTTGGTAATCCGGATTGGTGATCTCAATTGATGGCCTTGTCTTCAAGGATGAAGAAGAAGGGTATCACTATCAGTTCTGCGATTATTGAGAGCACTATTATGAAGGATATGCTGAATATTGATGCCAGTATCCCTCCGATTACCGGCCCCAGGAGCGAGCCGATCCCTGTGAATGTGTCGAAATATGCGAGGTATTCTGCCCTGTTATGCTCAGGCACATAATCGAACATGAGGAGATATCCCATCATGTCAAATCCTCCTATTCCTGATCCCATGACTATGTTGGCTACAACAATTAGTATCGGATCCTTGGCTATTGCATATCCGACAAGCCCCAGTGTCGTCAGGACTGCCCCGTAGATGAAGCATGTTTTCCTGCCCAGCCTGGCCTGCGCCTTCTCCCATATCCTCTCTGTGAAGAGCTTTGACAGCACCATGACAGCGACAGTCAGTGCCAGGAAGCTGTTTGACGCTCCCAGGTCCTTGACTATGTAGATGCTCAGGAACCCGAGGGTTATTGTGCTTGCGAGCGACCAGAAGAAAACGAGCAGAGTGAACTGCCTGAGAGCTTTCTGTTTGGAGAAATAATGCCTGAGCAGCACAAAGGTGTTGCTTTCGACCAGTCTTTTCTTGGTTGATTCGTAGGCGTCCTTCACTCTTCCCAGCGATGCTATTATCATTATCATACAGAGGAAGCCGAGTAGGAAGAGGAATTGGATGCCCATGAATCTGAGGAGCAGGCTTGCAGAGACCGATGCGATGAATGAGAAGGTGTAATGTATCAGATGCAGGTTTCCCACTATGTTGGCTCTGTTTTTTTTCTTTGTCATCTCATAGAACCATGCATCCCAGGTCGGCGCGCTCATTGAGAAAACGAGACCCTGCCCTACGACGAGGATGAAGAACAGGTGTATTGATCTCGTGTTTATCATCGGCAGGAATAGGAGCCCCCAGAAGAAGATGCCTAGCAGTACGAATATCTTCCTTCTTTTCATTTTGTCTGAGAGGTGCGCAAACACGATGCTGAAGAGCATTGTGCTGAACTCTCTCAGGCCTGTCATTATCCCTATCAGGCTCTTCATGAATCCGAGCTCATAGGCAAAAAGTGTTATGAAAGGGTCGATGAGAGAGACTGCGAATGAAAGGAATGCCTGGCCTGAGTAGATGTACCTGAAATTCTTGGTTGGTTCCCGTCTGTTTTTTTCTGCATCCGCAGGGTACTCAGCTGGACCTGCTGGGCTGTTTCGTCTGGTGAGATGGTCATATTTATGGTACTTGTAATAGCTATGATATCCTCTTTTCAGAAAATGTGGCTTTTTTAACATATATATTAAATAAGCATAGTCACTTTTTAAATATTGCTGTTTCGGGTGTTATTGGTATTATTCCAGTTATCCCTGTTATTACAATTATTAGGGTATTAGGATTTAAGGTATTAGGATTAAAGGTATCAGGATTTAATGTATTAGGATTAAAGGCCCTTATGGTTATTTATTTTGTTGTTTCTTATTTATAGCTTCGTTTCTTGACAGCTTCATCAGGTCTTGTACCTCTTTTGTTGTGAGATATCTTGTCTGTCCTGGCTTGATATCGAGTGCCAATGGACCTATCTTCACTCTCTTCAGGCCGAGGACCTCATAATCTAGCTGCTTGAATATCCTCCTGACGATCCTGTTCATGCCCTCGTGGAGCTCTATGCTGATCTCACTTTGGGTGTCAAGATAAGATAGCTTGTCAGGCTTCACCTTTTTTTCCATTATTACTATGCCCCGGTTGATTCTCTGGAAATCCTGTCCTGTGAGGTCCCTGTCGAGCTTAGCATGATATTCCTTCTTCAGCTCATATCTCGGATGCATTATCCTGTTCGCGAAATCCCCGTCATTTGTCAATAGGAGCAGCCCCTCGGTGTTGTAGTCCAGCCTGCCGATCGGGAATATCCTCTCTTTTGTCCTGATGAGGTCTGTTATCGTCTTCTTGTCTCTCTCAGCTTTGCCTTTTGCGAGTGTCACAAGATATCCTTTTGGTTTATTGAGCATCATGTATGTCTTTCTCGGAGCAGATAGGTCCTTTCCCTCGACGGTTATCCTGTCATGATCCTTGTCTGCCTTGTCTCCGAGCTTGATGGGCTTCCCATTGACAAGAACCTTCCCTCTCCCTATTAGCTCCTCAGCCTTTCTCCTTGAGCAATAGCCGAAATTCGAGATTATTTTCTGTATCCTCTCCATGATTTGATGATTGACCATCAAATATTTAAATATATTCAAAACAAGACACCTTCTGATGAAAGGCGGCAGGTCAGGGAAAGGCACAGCAGAAGCTCGGACAGAGAGCGCGGGATATGCCGCAGTCCTGACCGGCGACGGCTCTGTCACATTCAGGAACCCGTTCTTCAATGAGACTTATCACTCTGCTTCTGGTGCAGTTGAGGAGAGCATGAAGAAGTTCGTGGAGCCTTCGAACATCCCGGACATCATAAAGACCGCTGACAGGATATCCATTCTTGATGTATGCTTCGGTCTGGGTTATAATTCCTGCGCTGCTATTGATTTCATCCGGAACCATAATGAGGACATATCAATAGATATTGTCGGGCTTGAGAATGATCCCTTCCTGAAGAATATTGTTGGGTTGATCTATCCGCATCTGAAGCATTATCATCTCATCAGGGAGCTCTTTGCATCAAAGGACTGCATGATCAGGAAGGATAATATCTCTATCAGGATTGTATGGGGCGATGCTTTGAAGACCATCAAGAGCGTGAGGGGCATTTTTGACACTTGCTTCCTTGACCCTTTCTCTCCGAAAGTGTGCCCTCATCTCTGGAGCAAAGAGTTCCTCTCGGACATATCAGGGATGATGAAGAAGGGCGGAGTCCTTACAACTTATTCTTGCGCGGGTTCAGTCAGGAAGAATCTTGTCTCAGCCGGCTTCAAGGTCAGGGATGGCCCTTGCATCGGCAGGAGAGCTCCCAGCACCATCGCTGTTAAGCTTTGAGATTCAGCGCAAATATAAATCCAGGCAGATATATTTTTATATGGCGTCCCCTTATGGTGTTCCATGGAGCCAAAAAGGGTTGTCTATGGGAAACCCCCGATTAAGGATCTTCTTAAGCAGGGATACTCCCTTGTTGACATGCATACGCATACAAGATATTCTGACGGCCTGACCCCGTTGCATATATCTCTGAAGACAGCTGCGAAGAAAGGCATAGGGATCTCAATAACTGATCATCAGAACATAAGGGCATATAGGATGCTTAAGAATTATAGGTTCCAGAATCTTATCATTCCAGGTATAGAGATAAATACTGTTGAAGGCCCGCATATATTGCTGTATTTCTATGATGCAAAAGAGCTGGCTGAATATTTTGATAGGCATATCAGGAAAAATATCGGCAAGAATCCTAATGGGAGGACAAATATCAGTCTGATGCAGGTATTGCAGACTTCAGCCCCATATAATTGTCTCAGTTTTATTGCCCATCCTGCATCGCCGATATCCACTGATTTCCGGATATATCTGAAGAATAATCCAAATGTTCCTGATCTGATTGATGGCTACGAGGCGATTGGCGGTGCTCTGCCAAAACACTATATCAAATGCTCCATGAAGATGGCAGATAACTCCGGAAAATGCTTTGTCGGAGGCAGTGATGCCCACAATAAATCTGAGATCAGTAATGTGATTACTTATTCGTACGCTGATGATGTTGAATCTTTCTTGAACAATATCAGGAAGAGGCAGAACTATGTTATGGGCAGGACCTGCAGGATAACACACAGGGTCAAGACCACGTTCAGCTATATCCGACATGTACGCTATATGGGTACGACTCTTGGCAGCTTCAAGATCTTATATGACAATCAGATGAATTATCATGTCAAGCCCATGCTTGGTAGGGGCATCAGTTATGCTTACACCCATATCAGGGACGCTCCTCAGAAGATAAGGGAGAAGATTAATCTGTAGACGGATCTGTAATATCCGCATCATTTATTCTGCGATCTGTAGAATTCTTTTATCATATCAATGGTGCTTGCTTCATCTGGCGCCCTGTCGTCTCGCAGCCTGACAATGCGTGGGAACCTGAGGGCATATCCTGAGCTGTATGTCGGGCTCTTCTGTATCTCTTCATAATTGATCTCGATGACGATCTGCGGCTGTACCTGTACGCTCCTTCCTTTTTCAGATATCACCAGCGGCCTCAGCAGTTCTGTCATCTGGTTGAATGTCACTCCCTCTTCATCCTCTTTCTCCTTGAATCCTGTGCCCACTTTTCCGATCTCGAGGAAATTCCCGTTCTCATCGGTCACAGCGATTGAGAAGCTGGTGAACCATCCGCTCCGCTTCCCTTCTCCCCATTCAGCCCCTACCACGACCACATCGAGTGATTCCATGACAGGTTTCAGCTTCAGCCATCCTTCGACCCTGGAACCCGGCTGGTATATCGCATCTATCTTCTTGATCATGATGCCTTCATTGCCTGCATCAAGCGATGAATGGTAGAACCTCTCGGCTTCCTTGATGTCTGATGTGACAAGCTGTTCTGCGAGCTTGATCCTTCTCTCGGCAGGGTTCTTGAATATCTTCTCCAGCCTCTTGCGCCTCTCGAGGAATGGGTATTTTATGAAGCTTTTCCCGTCGGCAAATATCAGGTCGAATATGTTCAGTTCCACTGGGAACTTCTTTGCCATCTCTTCTATGTTGTGCTTCCTCTTGATCCTCTGCGATATGCTCTGGAAGGGCAGGTATTTCTTTGTCTTCGGGTCATAGCCCACTGCTTCGCAGTCAAGGATGTATGATTCTGAATCGATGTGCTTTTCGACGAGCTCAGCGACTTCCTTGAACTGCTTTGTGACATTCTCAAGCCGTCTCGTGAATATCTCGACCCCGCCTTCGGATTTGTGTATCTGCATCCTGAATCCGTCATACTTGTATTCGAGGACTGCTGGGCTTCCTGCTCTGCTGAATCCTGTCTCCACATCGCTGGTCTTCTGTGCAAGCATCACCTTTATCGGCGTCCCTGCCTGGAGGACTATGTTCTTCAGGCTCTGGATCCCCTCTGACATCGCTACTTTTGCCACAAGCGCATAGTCATTTGAGACGCTGTGTGCCTCTTCGACAAAACATACCAGGGCATTGTATACATCTCGTGCCGTCTGTTCGTCTGGCGTGATTATGAATTCCTTCTCGTCTAGATCCGCATCCTCAAGCTCATCCTTGCTCTTGATCTTTATGATCTTCTTTTCTGTCTCTCCTTTCTCCTTTGATATATCAAATTTTGTGTCGAGTTCGTTGCCGCATTCCAGGCATCTTGGCGTGTTGGGCATCCATTTGTCGCATTTTTCGCATCTGTGGAATATCCCGACAGCTTTTGGCATATATGCCCACACTATCGCATCCCTTATCGAGCCGTCCCCGACCCCGACCCTGAGCTCCTGGAGCACTGTCCTCACTATATACCTGGCCTCCAGGGGCGTTGCGCTTGTGAGCAGCTCTGCTATCAGCTTTACCTTGATGTCGACTGATCCGCTCCCCTCAACTGAGCTCAGTTTCCTTAAGTTGCTGAAAACCTTGAGCACAGTCAGTTCCTTCTGGAACAATGTTGCCTGTCTCTTCTTCTTGACTAGCTCTTCTGCCACAAGCCCGAGATCTCCCCTTATCTTCCACCTGTCCTCGACCTGCTCAATCTGGATTCCGGTGCTTATGCTTATTGCCTTGAGTATGAGCTTTGATGCGACCCCTATCTTTGTGGAGTCCCATGATGGGAAGACTTTTCCCTGCAGAAGCAGTATGGTCTGTTTTATGTCCTGCATGCCTGATTTCTTGAGAACTTGGCTCACATGGTATGTCTTGTCAAGCCTTTTTGGCGTCGATTCAAGCTTTGCATATACCTGCGCGAGGTCTTTGTATAGCATGTTCTGTTGAATCTCTTATCTTCTTAAAAATGTTGCTGAAATCCCAGCTAAAATCCCAGCTAAAATCCCTGCTGAAATCCCTGCTGAAATCTTCGCCATATGATTTATGCAGGCCTTATAGGCTCTCCTCTGGAAAAACACGCAAAAGATTTAAATATCGCCCCATATTTAAAGTGGGTATGCAGGAGATGGAAAAAGCATATCCTCTGATTGAACTCATCAAGACCAGGCGTTCTATTAGGAAGTACCAGGATAGGATGGTTGAATGGGACAAGATTGTTGAGGTCCTTGATGCTGGAAGGTATGCCCCTTCTGCCGGTAATCTTCAGAACTGGAAATTCATTGTCGTGACTGATGAAGGCAGCAGGAAAGCTCTTGCTGAAGCTTCTATGCAGCAGTATTGGATGGAGCAGGCACCTGTCCATATTGTGGTCTGTGGTCTTTCCCATCACGCTGTGAGATTCTATGGAATCAGGGGTGACAAGCTCTATACTATCCAGAACAATGCGGCTGCAGCCATGAATATGCTGCTTATGGCCCATGCTCTTGGCTTAGGCGCTTGCTGGGTGGGCGCTTTTGATGAGGATAGAGTCAAATCAATTCTCAATATCTATGAATATGCCAGGCCTCATATCATCATAACATTGGGTTATCCTGATGAGGAAGTGCCTGTCCCTGAAAGGGAGCCCATTTATAAGAATTTCTTCATGAACAGGTATGATGCAAGGATTAAGGATATCGACGCTGTCATGAGGGATGTATCGAAGGTCATCTGGGGCCGTGCATCCAGGGCAAAAAAGGCAACGATCAAGAGTTCGAAGAAGCTCGGCACCAAGATAAAGGAATCGATTTTCGGCAGGAAGAAGTCTGATTTTGAGAGATATACCGACGAGCAGCAGGATCCTAAGAACAGATGGATATAGATTAGAAGGGATAAGTTAGATTATTTTTGGATAATGTCATTATTTCTTATTGTCTGATTTTCTTCATATAATCAGCCAATCGATTATATGCATCCTCAAGCACATGCGGTTCTGGCAGGAATACGACTCTGAAGTGCTTTGTGCCTTCTTTCTGCCCGAATCCTGATCCATATACCATCATGACATGCTTATCCATCAGGAATCCCTCGACAAACTCCCTGTCAGGCACTGGGACATCTATCTTCGGGAATGCATAGAATGCTCCTTTTGGTTTTACGCAGCTTATCCCGTCTATCTCATTCAGCATCTTGTATGTTATCTGCGCCCGTTCTTTCAGTTTCTTGTTGACCAGAGGCAGATGATCCTGCGGGCCTTCAAGCGCAGGTTTTATCGCCAGCTGTGTCGGATGCACCGGGCATAGCCTTGCTCTCAGGACCCTGAACACTGCATTCTTGTATTCCTGCATCTGCTGCTGCGGGTCGTGGAAGACCAGCCAGCCGGCTCTCCAGCCTGGGCACAGGTATGATTTGGATAGCCCATTCATGGCCACCACCGGGGCATCCTTGGTCAGTGATGCCATAGGATAGAAAGGCATGTCATCATACACCATCTTGCTGTATATCTCGTCTGCAAAGACAACAAGTTTGTTCTCGGCAGCTATGTCAAGAACTGCTTTGAGGTTCTTCTTTGAATAGACCCCGCCTGTAGGATTGTTAGGATTTATGACAACTATTGCCTGTGTCTTGTCATTCACATTTTTCCTTATGTCCCCAACGTCAGGCATCCAGCTGTTCTCTTCATCCAGGTCATAGAAATTGCATTCTGCATCATTGTAGCTGGCTGCTGCTGTGTACATCGGGTACACTGGCCTCGGCAGCAGTATGTTCTCTCCTGGATTGAGCAGGCATCCGAGTGCAAATGTGATCCCCTCACTGAGTCCGTTGGTCACAGCTATATCATCAGTGGAGACATCACACCTATGGTCTCTTGAAGCCTCTTTCTTGATGGCGTCAAGTGCCTCAGGTATTCCCGTTGCATATGAATAGCTGCCTGTATCTGCTAGGCCTTTCTTGACTGCTTCCTGCATGTGCATCGGTATTGAGAAATCGAATTTCATCGGATCCCCTATATTGAGAGGCAGTACTTTTATGCCTTTCTTCTCTAGCTGTCGTGATTTCTCGACTATCTCTCTTATTGCGTAATGTATCTTCTCTGTCCTTTTTGAGGGTATTATCATTTTGCATATCATGCCTTGTGCTGGTTTATAATATTTTTGTTCTTGAGCGCCTGCCCAATTGCCTTGTTTAGTCGCAGCTTAAATATCTGGCAGTTCACGCCCAATTCGCTCTGCGAATTGGATATTATCTCTCTTGCCTGTCAGATTTTTCCTCAAGTTAGAAAGCAGGGCAAAGAATCATCAGGACAGGTACAGGTTCTCAGTTGACATTTTGGTTAGAATTGATTAAAAAAAGAAAAAAACTCCATTGCCGAGGCAATGGAGGTGATTATTTGCCTTCATTAGTTAAAGGGTTGGGGGTGGTTAAAAAATGAAGGCAAAGAATTCAGCATGAATTCGCCTCACCTTAGGATGTCGATCCCGAGCATGTTGCTCATTTCTGCGCTCATTGCCTTGCCGTATCCTTTCGAGTCCTTGCCGAGGATCCATGGGCTGTTGACTCCTGTGATGATTGTCATCACTGTCAGTTTCCCTTTCATGTTCTCGGATACCCTTGCTCCCCAGATGACGTTTGCGTCTGGGTCCATTGACTCGGTCACTAGCTCTCCTACCCTTGCTATCTCGTCGAGGGTCAGGTCTGGTCCTCCAGCGACGTGGATGATCGCTCCTGTTGCACCCTCATAGTTGATGTCAAGCAATGGGTTCTGCAATGCGCCCTTTACTGCTTCTTCGACCTTGTTGTTAGTGTCAGATGCACCGACTCCGATGGCTGCTACTCCGCCGTCTGTCATGATTGCCTTAACATCTGCATAGTCAAGGTTGACAAGGCTTGGTATTGCGATTGTCTCGACAATCCCCTTGATCATTGTTGCGATCAGCTCGTTTGCGACTGCGAATGCCTGCTGTACCGGCAGGTTTCCTGCGATTGCCACGAGTCTGTTGTTGTCGATGACGATGACTGTGTCGCACACATTCCTCAGCTGCTGCAGACCGAACTCTGCCTTGTCCACTCTTGCTCTCTCTATCTTGAATGGCATTGTGACTGTTCCGATCACGATGGCGCCGATGGATTTTGCGATTGAGCCTATGACTGGCGCTGCTCCTGTGCCTGTTCCTCCGCCCATTCCTGCGCAGACAAATACCATGTCTGACAGCTGTAGTGATTCCTTCAGGCTCTGGATGCTCTCTTTTGCAGCCTCTGCTCCCTTTTCAGGGAATCCGCCGCAGCCTAATCCTCTTGTAAGGTCCCTTCCGAGAAGGAATTTCTTGTCAGCTTCTGTTATATTGAGATGCTGCTGGTCAGTATTGCAGGCGATTATCTCTGCACCCTTGATTCCTTTCTTATAGAGCCAGTTGACCATGTTGTTTCCTGCACCGCCTACTCCGATAACTTTGATGTTTGCCTGTCCAGGCTCCATCTGTACTTCATTTCTTTTCTGTGCTTCCAATGCATCTTTTACGATGAAATCCATCTGTCCATCCCCCTTTTGTTTTTTTGCCTGCCATCAAAGGCAGCGTTGATATACCTCTCATATCTCTGCTTTGGCCCGGATCAAACCCGAACACGATTCGGACCGAAAACTATAAATACAGGTATACTAATTACACTACCAAGAAACAGCAGTTGCATACGCCAATATGTGACTGCATTCAGGGGACTATCTTTTATCGCCAAATTACCCCAAAAACACCAAAACATTGAGTTTTCCGCCAAAAAAACTCAAAATTTCTTTCTTTTAATAAAAAACAATAGTTATTATTCTATTTAAACCTTATATAAATACTTTTTGCTGTTAAAATATATAGTTTCCAGTATTATATTAGTATACGAATCTGGATATTAGGGGAAGTTATACCACATTAAGTAACTACTAAAAAGTAGTGTTATCACAGGTTTGGGACGAAATCTTACATATGAAAGAAATTTAGGCAAGATTCAGGACAAAGTTATATATAGGAAATCTGGATTGGGACTATCATGACACTCTATATTATAGGTCTTGGACTTTATGATGAACAGGATATCACAGTCAGGGGCTTTGGCCTTGCTAAGCAATGCGATGAGGTCTTTCTTGAGAATTACACCTCAAAGATGATCTGTTCAATTGATAGGCTTTCTGAAGTCTATGGCAGGAGGGTAAGGCCTGCTTTCAGGCAGAAGCTTGAGAACACAGATGAATTGATTGATCTTGCCAGGACAAAGAAGGTTGCCCTGCTGATAATGGGTGACCCTTTCTCTGCAACAACCCATATTGATCTTATCATGCGCGCAAGGAAGAAAGGTGTTGAGGTCAAGGTCATCCATAATGCCTCAGTCTTGAATGCTGTCGGTGCAACAGGTCTTCAGCTCTACAAGTTCGGCAGGACAACGAGCATCCCTTTCCCCGACGACAACCCGGATGCAGAGGCATATTATGATATCGTGAAGGCAAACCAGTCTATCGACGCCCATACCCTGATACTGCTCGATCTCAATCCTGATGACGACAGGTTCATGACTGTGAATGATGCGATAAGGAATCTTCAGAAGATAGAATTGAAGCGCAATGAGAAGGTCTTCAGGGGCGATACCCTGTGCATCGGTTGCGCCAGATTGGGTTGGACAGAGCAGAAGATAGTGTTTGGCAAGGCAAGTGATCTGTTGAAGGAGGATTTCGGCGCTCCCCCACATTGCCTCATTATCCCCAGCAAGCTTCATTTTGCAGAAGAGGAGTTCTTGCAGCAGTTTAGGCGATGATTATATAAAAACACATATAGGTGAGAGGATATTCTTCACTAAGACTCTGCATCTACGCCAAGCTGTATCTGTTGACAGAAAATCCAAGAGGTCCGGACCAGATTTGCTTCGCAAATCTGGATAAGAAATGTTCTTTCCGTTGGATTTTCCCGCAATTGGGAGGAAAAGGGCAAAGGATCAAAAAGGACAGGTAGAAAAACAGGACAAGTCTGGTTCTGATTTTATATGAAGGCCTGGCAACAGTCTCTATGCATAATTAGCAGAGATTATAAGCAGAAATAATATTGGGACCCTGGATATAACCTACAAGAAAGATTTATAAAAGCTCAATATTCATTCTGACCCGCAGCCCCGTGGTGTAGCTGGCCAATCATAGCGCACTTTGGATGCGTTGACCGCGGTTCGAATCCGCGCGGGGCTATCGAATAAAGTGAGATAGACCTGTGCGGTCCGCAAATCAAAGATTTGCACTACCGAGCGGGGCTATCAAAAGGATTGAACATAAGTGAAATCCTTTAAAGCCACGCGAGGTCCGGAAACCGTTTAGGTTTCCACTACCGGCGTGGGCTATTTATCATATCTCTTATGGATTTTTCTGAGGATCAGCTCGCTTGGTGATGTGAATTTTCCATTTTCGATCAGGGGTATCAGGATTGATGTTGCAAGCACGCTGAAGAATATCCCGCCGATCACTATGTTTGCGAACCTGACATCTGCCTGCACAACAGCAAGCAGGACAATTGGTGTAAGGCCTTTTGCTGCCATGGCTTCTATTAGATAAAGCTGTTTTTTTGTCAATTCTTCATTTGAGACTATCCTGTAGATGAATGATCTTATGGTATAGGCGATCAGGAAGAAGCCTAATCCGATAAGGAGATAGACCCATTGGGTGAAATCCACAAGGATTCCCAGATAGACGAAAAGGAATGTCCTTATCAGGAAGCTTATGTCCCTGAAGAAGCTTTTTGTCGAGATGTCAAGCATTGCTGTCTGGCCTTTCTGTTCCTTGTACATCAGCCTGCTCCATAATGCCACATTCCCCATGATGATTGAGAATGAGAATACAGTTATGACTCCGTTTGCTTTTATGTATTCAGCGAATGCATACAGCAGTACAAGTATTGCCATTGTTGCTATTGGTGCGCTGCTGTAATCCCCCACATATTTCAGTGTGAAGGCCCAGATGATTGCCGCAGCAAGTCCGACTCCGAAGCTGAGGAACAGGTAGCTGCTCAGGCTTGAGATTATCTGGTTCGTGGTCATGTTGGCGAAATTAATGATCGTCATGACCCCCACGATGACTAATGTGTCTACAACAGCACCTTCTATCTGGATCTGCGCCTCTGCTTTCTCGCTTACTTTAAGTATGTCCAGGAGGCTGTTGACTATCGTCCCGTCAATCACACAGAACAGTGCGCCGAGTGATAGGGCGAATGCCCAGCTGAACCCGACAAAATATGCTATGGCGCCGAGTGCTGCTGTTATGAATATGAAATTGAGGAGGGATGACAGGAAGGCGTATTTCATTGTTGAGAATATCGCCCTGATCTTTATTGGCAGTGCTCCGTAGAACACAACATATATCAGGCTGAATGTTATGAGGAAGTTGAGTATCGGATTCTCCTTGTCGATGCTTGAGGTCAGGCCGAAGAAGGTGAGCACTGCACCGAATATTATGAGGATGAGTGCATCAGGAATCTTTGTCTTCTTGAAGCTGTACTGGGAGACAAGACCCAGTATTATTGTGATGCCGACAATGAAAAGACCGGATATCAGACTCATGCTTCACCTCTTGATTCATTTTGAGGAAAGTGTTTTATAAATGTTTTTATGGAAAAACTTCTGCATTGATAGTATTGGTGTAGATTGACGATGATCCTTTGTGAACCAGAAAATGTTATTGAAAATGACGCTTGTCATTTTCAGGGGTTTAATACCCCCGTCATTCGGGGAGTCATTTCCAATTCCAAACCATGAGATTTCGCCACTCATCAGAGTTGGCTGTTTACTGCG
>JAFGLG010000016.1 GCA_016928155.1 Candidatus Woesearchaeota archaeon
AATTTTATTTTCAACTTTTCTGTCGGGCAAAAAACCTCTGTCATCAAATCTTAATAATTCTGCAATCATTGAAACAGCAGTAGGCAATACATCATCCTCGCATCTTAATCTATGCCAAGGATACTTTTCCATATCGCCGTAACGCAAATCTCTGTTGGCTTTTGTGTTGCCCTCTTTTAGGGTTACGCGGTGAATGATTTGATGACTGATCAAATTGCCCAGTTCTTTGACATCATCAGGAAGATTTTGAAGAAATTCTTTATAACAGCCGGGATTGGTAAATGTGCCAAATTGTAAATAGTGATTTAAGATTTTTTTGTCCATAATATTGATGAATTAGCGATCTATATAAATTTTTGCCCCTACATTATTCTTTCTTTGTTCCTGACTCAAATTACATATAATCCCCGTTATATTCGTTTCTGGAACAAAGTGAAAGAAACCAAAAGATTTAACTCAATTTTTTTGAGATTAAAGCTTTTGAGTCCGAAGGATTGAATATAATCGCCGTTATATTCGTTTCTGGAACAAAGTGGAAGAAACCAAAAGATTTAACTCAATTTTTTTGAGATTAAAGCTTTTGAGTCCGAAGGATTGAATATAATCCCTGTTAAGTCGCCGATCCCATACGAAGTATGGGGAGGGGACGTTTTTTTCTTTATTGTTCTAATGAATAAAGCTCTCTAGAGCCTTAGGTTTTGTTTTTTCCCAATGCTGTCTCAACCAAAGAAAAAAATGCGACTTAACAACATATATACGCCGAAGGGGTATATATGTTGTTACAGGTCCTCTACTGGCCAAATTCTTCAGGGTGGTTCCAAAAAACTGGTGTAATTGGCCAGTGAAAATGTGTATTTCTTCTAATGATTGCCAAAATACTGCGGATTCAGTAAAAAAACACTTGTTTTTCTTCAGGTAACTATTTTAAGGCCAAAATGACTTAATTTGTATGCCTAACATATCCAAATATGGGAAATTCTTGAAGGAAATCAAAGAGCGCATCCAGAAGGCACAATACGAAGCTTTGAAATCTGTCAATAAAGAGCTTATTAACTTATATTGGGATCTTGGCATGATGATTGTTGAAAAACAAATGAATCAGGGATGGGGCAGAGGCATCATCAAAACTCTTGCCAAAGACCTGCAAAGGGAGTATCCGGGGATCAGGGGATTCTCTGCACAGAACCTATGGTATATGAGGCAATTCTATATGCATTATAAGGACAATGCAAAACTCCAACCACTGGTTGGAGAAATCAGCTGGGCAAAGAATATTATCATACTGGGTGGCTGTGAGGATGATTCGCAACGGGAATTCTACATAAGAATGACCAAGAAATTTGGATGGACAAAAAATGTCCTCCTAAACCAGCTGGAAAACAGAGCCTATGAAAAATATCTTCTCAACCAGACTAATTTTGATAAAACCCTGCCCGAAAAATACAAAGCGCAGGCAAAGCTGGCTGTCAAGGATGAGTATATCTTTGATTTTCTTGAACTGGGAGAGCAGCACTCTGAACGAGAATTGGAAAGATCTTTAACAGACCAAATTAGGGGGTTTCTTACTGAGATTGGAAACTACTTCTGTTTTATTGGGAGTCAATTCAGATTAGAAGTCGGCGGTCAAGAGTATCTTGTTGATTTGCTGCTCTACCATAGAGAATTAAGATGCCTGATTGCAGTTGAGCTGAAGATTTGCGAGTTCAAGCCTGAATATGCCGGGAAGATGCAGTTCTACCTTTCTGCGCTGGATGATACGGTCAAACTGGATCATGAGAATCCTTCAATCGGCATGATCATCTGCAAGAGCAAGAATAAGACGATAGTCGAGTACGCTTTGAAGGACACTAAGAAACCTATCGGGATTGCCTCTTATCGCCTGAGCAGGGAGTTGCCTGAAAGACTTTCAAAGTACTTGCCTTCTGAAAAGGATATTGGAAGGGGATTGAATGGACATCATTGAAGCGATGAAGAAAGAGATGCTCAGAAGGAAACTGAGCCATAGGACAATAATGACATACCTTTTTTATGTCAGGAAATTCTTGTTGTTCTGCCCTAAGGATCCAAAGCAATTCTCAAAGAAAGACTGCAGGGAGTTCCTGATGAGATTCATGGAGAAGGACCTCAAGTGGGCAGGCAAGAAGAATTCGGAGATTGCAGGATCTACCTTGAATGTGGCTCTTAACTCATTGAGATTCATGATGGAAGAAGTGCTGAGAAAGAGCATGAGACTCAACATAAGATATTCAAAGACACCAAAGACAGCAGCAACCTGCCTGAGCAAGGAGGAAGTCAAGGCCTTGATATCTGTGATTGTCAATCCCAAGCACAGACTACTCATATCCTTGATGTATGGAGCAGGGCTTCGTGTCAGCGAGGCTGTCAAGCTGAAGGCAGAGGATATCGAGCTTGAGGAGGATTTAGGATGGGTGAGAAGAGGGAAAGGCAATAAGGACAGGCCATTCATCGTTCCTAAGGGTTTGAAGGAATATTTACAGAAGCTTATTGAAGATTCAGGCACTTATCTGTTTCCAGGGCAGAATGGACACCTTTCAGCAAGGTCAGTGCAAGAGATAGTGAAAAAAGCATCAAAGAAGGCTAAGATAAAGAAGAAAATACATCCCCATACATTGAGGCACAGTTTTGCAACACACCTTCTAGAGGTTGGGAATGATGTTACAGTTGTACAAGCCTTGCTGGGCCATAATGAAGCCAGGACCACGCTGGAATACCTGCATAATGTGAAACCGAGAATGATCAGTGTGAAGAGTCCATTCGACAATCTATAAATCATGCAATTGATGAAACTTGCCTTGCTGGGTCATTCAAGGCTCTCCACGACACAGATATACACAAGAGTTGCAACCAACAAGATTGAAGGCATAGTCCGCTTGATTAGTAAAGAAGATATCAGCCCTGTCCTTAAGAAAAAACTGACAAATGGCATTACAGTCAGAAATGAAAAAAGAGATTGAATTATTCACTTCTTGCTACCCATGTAGAACATCTTCTCTATAGAGACATCCTCCGGGGTGTACTTGCCAGACCTCGGGGAGCTCTCGCATGGATCGACTTTCCTCATCTCAGGTCTCGGCTCTGACCTGAATGTCGCCTGCACTTCTTCCTTGGGCCTGGTTTCGATGACAGGCTCTGGCCTGTTCAGCTTCTGCTTGATATTGGAAATCTCTGTAAGAAGATCATTTATCCTGTTCTGCATGAAATCAATCTGCTTGGCCTGGGTCTCGATGCTTGTGTGCAGCCTCTTGACAAAGGCATTCAGCTCAAGATTTGATCTCATCCCGGAGTCAGGCAAACCCTGCTGTGTTGGCTGCTGGATCGGTTGTGATGACTGCGGCTTTGAATATGATGATTGTGGATAGCCCTGAGGCTTTGGATATGAAGGGCTCGCTTCCCTCACCTGGAACTCAGTGCTGAACCTCACAGCATCCTTATCCCTGTTGATCATGTCCTCTGCCTGGGCAAAGGCATCTTCACTTGATTCAGCCATACCATGCTTCTTAAGATCTTCAGTGAGCTTGTTCATCTTCATAAGCTTAGCAACATCCATATTATCACCTTCTTGTTGTTGTAAATTTGTTCCCATCTGACTGGAACAGCCGTCTGCCTTCCTTATTTGTCCACTGTTTATTAACTTTTCCCACCAACAAAAGGTGGTCACCTAGCTCGATCTCCTTAAAGAGCTCGCACTCAAGATAGCCCAGCGCATCCTTCAGACGAAGGCAGTCAATAGTGTCACAGTGCTCAGTCTTCAGTCCTGCTTTCGCGAACTTGTCCTGATGCATGCCAGACTCCCTGCCGACTATGATGCACTCCTTCTCCCACTTCTCTGGGATGAAGTTGACACAGAATACCTTTGATCCGCTTATCAGCTTATAGGAGAACCTCTTGTCGCTTATCAGGATGCCGTAGAGCAAAGGGTCCCAGGAAATAGGGGCGTGCCAGGAAGCAGCCATGACATTGTCCTTCTCAAGCCTCTTCCCCATGACATCAGCGATGCCCCTTGATGTGACAAAAACTACCTGCCTAGGATAAGCGACCTCAATCATCTTTATGCCTGAAGCTGAATTTCCTGACCTGCCTTGACTGGTGGACCTCGACGTCACCAGCCTTCAGGGCACCGATGATGTAGAAAAGCAGGAAAAGTGCGTAATGCACAAAATAAGTCCTGCTGAACAGGATCTTTCCCACAATCTCGACAACGACCATGACAGTCGATGCATAGAAACCAACCTTCAATACCTCCTTGTAGTATATCTCGAACTTGAGCAGCCTTATCAAGATGAAAACAAGCAATGATGCGATCAGGATGATGATGAGATATTTCAGCGCGAAGAACATGTACGCGAAGAAGATCAGAGACGGGAGCATCAGGATGAGCACTGTGGTCAGAAGAGAGCTGATCCTTTGGCTGTTGCCTGCGACATCAGAATAATCGTCAAGCATGATATGATTCTCCCTGAACCAGCATCTTGTCATGATCTCCTTGTTCGTGATGTACATGAACGGGGTGCTGTATCCTGAGATGTCTATGGTTCCTGCAGTGTCAAGGATGAACATAGAATCCTTCTCCGGCAGAATTATCGGAGAATCCATCTTCTGGGTTATGTCAACGCTGAACTCGCTGAAATGGGAGATCTGATCCTGCAAGAAAGATGACATGCCGATGATCTGCGGAAGGGCAATGAGAGTTACGATGATGAAGACGATGAAAATCAAGGAGAGATAGTAAGAGACGACCTTCTTGCAAGGCCTGTTGGCAAGCTCCCTGTACAGCATTGGATTGAAGGCATGGAAGAAAGTCCTGAAGAAATGATTCTCAGCTATCTTCTGGCCAGCCCTGTGGATATGCTTCCTAGCTTCAGTCTTGCTTTTCCCTACTTTGAACATGCTCAAACCTCTTTTTATGGTGTTTTTAAGCCTTATAAATTGATATTGTCAGAAAAAGCTATATTAATATATAAATATTGTGTTCTAATAAGGCTGGTCCATAGAATTTATCTTTACTCTAATATATTGAACAACTTTGTGAAATTACTGTTTGTCTCTTCCCTGAATTCCAACATCTCTTTCTTGAAACTGCGATAGTCTCTTGACAGAAATTTCAGCTCTGTCTCTACTTTGGCCAGTTGCCTTGCTGTCTGTAAAGTATTTATAAACAGTATTGTAACTAAGGTCAAGGTCAGTGATTCTGTTATCCATGAGCCACCCAGCACTTTGTGCATGATCTGATAAAAGACAAAAAGTGTAAGAAATATCAGGGTGAGCATGTATATAATATTGTAAATATCTTTCCTCTTCATGTGCCGCCTCTCATAAGATAGACCAGCAATATAATTGTGCCAATGAGGGCAATCCACTGTGTCACATACTGCACTTTCAATACAAGCATATCAGTGTCGAATTCCATGGATTCTATATGGGTGATCTTATTTAAATGTTTTATTCAGATTTCTCCGGAAAGTTTTCGAGCAAGAAGAGGACATCCTTCTCTTCCAGGACAATCTTTATTGTGTCAAAATTTGCTTGAATGAGATCTCTGATCTTGTCAAATTTAGGGCTTTTCCTGAGGATTGTTATGATTATTTTGTCTTTTGCGACCCTCTTGATCTCTTCAATTGCTTTGTCTATGTCCCTAAAGTTGTGGATTGATGAGACGCAGGTCACATAGTCGAATGAGCTATCTTCGAAAGGGAGGGATTCTGCTTCTGCTTTTTTTGTCTCGAAAGGATTCTGTTTCAGGAGCTCTTCGCTGGGGTCGATTCCTATTTTTTTGCAGTCCCAAGGCTCCATTGAGATGCCAGTGCCGCAGCCGATGTCGAGCAGGGATTCGTGTTTCTTCGGCTTGATGAGATCCTGGATGATCTGCATCTTCTTCTCCTGCTCTTCCCTGTGCAGCTCATCGTATCCATTGGCAATCTTGTCATAGTATGTCATTTTGGTGATCTGAATTATCTGCTGCTGATATTTATTACTTCTTATATCCCACCCACCACTAATCAGGATCTAACCGCAATGTCATATTCACTTCCTGGATCTTGTCCTGTCATAATACAATCTCAGGAAATCCTTCGGACTAAGGATCCCTATGCTTCTAAACTCCTTTATCCTAAGCAGATGCCTGTCCTGACTTATGATATAATCAGATCTGCCTTCAACAGCAGCTTCAATGAATTTGTCATCATCAGGATCAGCCTTGATAATCTTGAATCTCTTCTCAGGTTTGACAATCGCGGAATTTTCAATAATTTTCTGAACAACCCTTGGCAGGATCAATCCATTGTCAACAATCTTCTCTATGATCCTATCACTCTGCAACACTTTATTGTACTCTTCTATTATGGGATCGGAGAGAACACATATCAATTCTTTCCTGTCTATCAAATCCATTATCCTGAAAGAATCTCCGCTCCAGAAAGTGCCAGAGACCAGCACATTCGTGTCCAAAGTTACCCTAATCTTTCCTGAGATGGTGTACTAATCTATTCACGTCACCTTCATTAATCTTCTTCCTCTTTTGTCGTAGAGGTTCTGTAATCTGCGAAAAAGTTTCAGATGTCACTTTCTTTATAAGCAATGTGCTATCTGTCAGTATGAACAATACTCTTGCGCCTTCCTGCAGATTCAATCGGTTCCTCATATCAGTAGGGATTGCAATCTGGCCTCTTGAGCTCACTTTTCCGATGTCAATCATATCAGTTGCCATAAGTATCATCTTATTTACAAGATTAATAAGATACATCTTGTATATAAATGTTTCCAGGTTTTCTTATGTTCCTTACTTGTCCGCCCTCCGGCCTATACCCCCGGCCACCCACCCCCTATGAGCCAGGCGGGTTGTAATGCAAGAAAATTTCAGTGGAAAAAAATAAATTCGCATCGCGAATTTGATAATGCCAGAAATATTCACTGAAATTTTCTGTTGTGCAAACAAGATAGGCAAAGAATCAAACGAACCAGAAAAGAATTCTTATCCTCCTAAGCAGACTCTGCCTGCAATTCCATCAAAGTAAGCTCATATTGGGAGATCATGACCTCGTAGATAGCTTCCTTGAGGGGTCCTTCGCAGAGGTATAAAGAGCCTGTCAATGTGTCTACCCAGTCTGTGTTGAAATTGCCCAGCTGATACTGGCAGGTCAGGGACTTATCAAAGAAAAGATTCTTGATCTCGTCAGGCTCTTCAGCAGAGAGCTTGATGATCTTCTTTGTCATGATGCAATCAGAATCAATGCTGAACATAGTTATTGTTCCAAGATCATCCTCAATATATTCAGCGGGAGTGCACTCCTGGGCTGCCAGGATGAAACAGGTCTTGTCAGAATCGCAGTCCTTGATACCTGATGTCATCTCTCTAGGCCAATAGATAAAGGCTAACAGGGCAATAAGGATTATGAGAGCGACTGACAGGGAAATGATAGCAGTCTTCCTGGTCTGATAGGATCTCTCCATGTCCAGCTTCCTTATCTGGTCATCGAAATTGAAATCCAGTTTCCTGTCCTCTTTTCCGTTCGGCATCATCCATCCTAATCATACCCAATTTAAAAAGGTTATTATAGGCTAACATGGGTTTTTTAGTTACCCATTAGTAATAAAATTTTTAAATGATTGGGATTCCCAGATTTCCAGATGATATGCAAAATTGAACTCGAGACCTGTCTTGAAAGATTTATAAACTACAAAAACCCCCCTAATAGCATGGGGGAAGGATACAAACCAAAGGCTCTGGATTACCAGAATCTTCCACAGCAGGAGAGAGATAAGATTAATGATGCAGCTACAGTAATGCTAGGAATACTTGAAGGAGCAAGGTCATATCAAGGAGCAAAGCGATATCTTTCTGGTGATACATTTCTTGTCTCGTTCCTAGATACAGACATGATGCTTGAGGGACTGGTGTACCTCATCGAAAGAGAGGACCCTGATGCAGAGCCCAGAGGAGCTGAGAACATGGCCATCAATGCAGTGCTCTTCCTAGCAACAACAGAACGGAAAGAAATGATACCCTACCTGAGATCGATCGGTGGCAATGCAGAACCTAGATTAAGCAAGGCTAGCTGCACACCGGCACTTGTGGCAGCAAGCCAGCAGGCATTATACAAATTGAGCAACGGCAAAGAAGGGCTTGAGCATGCCCTGGATACATATGACATGATGTCAAGTGCCTAGTGCTCCTTCAATAGTACCTATTATCCTTCCATGATTGGCCACGAAATTGTCAAGCAAATCTATCATCATCAATATCCTGTTCTGCTCATCCACTGTGATGCCAGCCTTATTCTGATCGCTCCTCAATCTCATCGGATCCTGATAGTACTCCTTCATCTGTTCTATTGTCTCCTCATGCGAATCCGGCTCCTCCACAGAATATCCATACATCGGAGAACGTGACCTATATGCATTATATGAGTCTATCACCATCAGCAGAATTGCATCGTCAGAACGGTATTTCGGGTCTATGAAACGACTAGGATAACCACTTGTGAAATGATGCCCCATGATTATCGAAGCAATATCCTCCGGGAATCCATCATCTATCCTGTCCTGGATATCCTGGTCCTTGAGATGGCTGTCATACAGATCCCTCATCTGCAGGGCTTCAATCTTGGTGTCATGCGCAGCTGCCCAATCCTGCGCCCAAGACAAGGCTTCCTTCTCGTCGCTGTCCAATTCAAGCCTGATGCGGCCTTCTATTGTCTCACCGACAGAATACTCGTTGAAAATGGTCCTAAGATTGGGGTCTGTGGCAGCATCCTCTTCAACCTGAGCAATCCTGACCTTGAGATAAATCCCCCCCAAGGCAGTCCTCGAGTCAGCAGTGCGCAACTCCCTGTCAATCTGCTCTGCAAACCTCGTGCTCTTGAGTCCGCTCATGATCCTTGTTATCCTTTCCCTCACCTGATCACTATCCATGCCTTCCAGCTCATCCTCATATGTGAATCCTATATGCCTCTTGATCGCATTAAGTCTTATTGCATCATTCACAAGCATCCCACCAAGGGATCTTCCAGAGAACCTGAATATTATGGCTCTCCCTCTCTCGCTAACCTTACCAAGGTCATGGAACCTTGCAGCGCTCTGAACACTTCCTGGATGAACATCCAATGCCATCCCTTCCTGAGATGCAACCCATCTCGATACCTGATCAGCAAATATCCCTGACAATAATGAGACCTCAACAATATGCTGGCGCAGATCACCATATTCCCTCAAGACCTTGAGCTCATCACCAAGCCCCTGTTCTCCCCAAAGGCCAAAAATCCTCTCGCTCTCCCTCAATACCTTCCTCTCCAGAGGGGCATACTGCTCAGGATGAAGGATGACACCGCCAACCTCAATCTCCTCATCCCAGCCATCGACTCTTATGGCTTTCATGACCAATGGGCTTCCGCTTCCAAGCTCTGTGTTAAACTGGTCATCGAGCTGCTGCTTGATCTCTAATGGTAGATCATTGCGATCCACTTCAACACCATCCTTAGTATAGACAACAACACCTTCTTCGTTGACATTAGCGGAAAAGCCGTCGATGACGAGGGTTGCTTGAGCTTCTTGGTTTACAGCAGATCCTTGATCAGTGCCTTTGGTGGCTATAGGTATCCCCATGGAGATTCTGTACCTATCATAAACAGCCAGGCCATTCCATTCACCTAAGGTCATACCACGATTCGGTAGGAAGGTTGAGGGATCTTTAGTAGAGAGGATTTCGATATCATCACCCTTCTCCTTATAAACATCATCGAAGAGCCTCTGTTGAGTATCTGCAATGAGGCGCTGCTTCTGCTCTATGGAAAGCTGAGAGAATTGGGTCCGGCTTACTCCTAAAACTGTTTCCATCTCCTCAACAGATTCAGCAGGTCCAAACAGGGCAAAATCACCAATCTTGCGGCCTCTCAGATTCTCAAGGGTATCCGGGGTCTGTGACATAAGAGCAAGCGTCTGTTTGATGCCATCAACAATATTACTTTTATCTCTTATATGGAATGTCTCATAGCGCTGATATCTGGCCATCAAATCATCTATGGACTCTGATAATCTTGGGTCATCAAGTGACGCTATCTCCTGTTCAATCATATCCCTCAATCCCTGCAAAGTCAGGGGAGTCCCTTTCAAGGCCCCAGTGCCTGTATACAGCACATCAAAATCAGAAGCCAGGATCTTCTCATTGTTCAACTTCCTATCTAGTATCCTATCCATCATCCTGTCAATATCAAAACCCGCATCCAGCAATGGCTGCAACAAACCAAACCTCATGAGAGCTGATTTTGTCCTATCTGCTCCCTGTCTGTCTCTGATATTACTGAAGATCGACTCAAATTCCTTGTTCATAACGCTGCTAAAAATAAGATTGCTGACAGAGATATGATCAGCGACAAATCCAGCTGCAATATTCTTCAGTCTCTGTTCAGTCTCTGGATCAGGTTCAAGGGAATGCTCACCCATGAACCGTATACCTCTCAGCAACTGTCTCAATTCAGGGTCCCGTTTAACATCCTTGCCGGGAACCAATCTCAGGACACCATTCTCAGAATCAGATATGGCCTGGGCTGATCCGTATAAGATGCCATCAGAGGACAACTGGAATCTTGAAACTGTGAAGCCCCACTCATCAAAAATCTCTTCTCCTATACCCTGTGAAAGAAAATCAATAGTGACTGCATCCGGGAACAATCTTGCTGCCTCAGATCTGAGTGCTGCTTCCTGATTTTCAGTGATCCCTTTCGGGGTTACAATATCAAGATCAGAAAGGCCTGTGAATCCAGGCATCCCAAGCATGGGCCTCCTTACATCACCTCCAGTTATGGCAACATCAATATCCAGCCTTCTTCTTGCGAAATTGAAGAATTCGGTTATCCTAGGATCAACAGTCATCTGCCTTGGCCGGCCAGTCGCATGCTCAGTGACCTGCAGGACATGGAAGCCGTCAGATGTCGTCGATACAGGTTTAATGCCTTGTCGGGAACGATTTGAAAGCCAGTTGACAGCCTTCATAGCATAATAAGTCGTTCCAACAGCTGCCGCGATGCCAAGACCATACCATAAAATGGGGCTTGAGAGGAGTCCAGTCTGAGCATTCTGGACACTGCCGAGGGAGTCAGCCCAGGCGCTCATTGATGATGCTAAAAACACACCTGCTGTTATGGCACCATTCCGCGCAGCAGAGCCCAGTCTCCTGAGGAAGCCTGTTGAGGCAGGGGCTTGGGCGGGCGCTTGGTCTTCTTGGGCTGGTGATTGAGCAGATGGCTCTGCTTCTTGGACTGTTTGTGTTTGCTTCGCCTGTGCTTTTGCAATCAGGCCATCCCTGATAGCTTCCTGCTCTTGGGTCAAACCTGTCAATGCGTTAAGGTCACGGATGACGGTTGCAGGGCTCATTCCATTCTGCAGATCCAACCTTGCCTTGTCGAGAGCTGCTTCGACTGAGTACCCTTTTTCTGAAATCTCCAATAACTCATCCATCAATGCAGACTCTTCAGCATCTGTCATCGAGTCATATCCATCAACATACTGCATGAGATCAGACAGATGGAGTCTGAAATCATATTCCCCTACCTGGAAATCAATGATCTTCACATTGCCTTGTGAGTCAACCACAATATTCTGTGCCTTAAAATCATACAGTCCTATGCCTGACTGCTTTGCAAAATAATATGCGTTGGATATGTCTCGTAATGCATCTGCATGGATTGTTGTATCAGATATCACATCACCCTCAACATACTCCCTGAGGTATGCGTCCCCATAATATTCATAGGGGATCACAAATGCCCCTGAGTCCTTGAGCTTATCCAGAGTATCATATTCAGTTCTCAAGGAAGTGCCAGGCATAGCAATTTTCAATACAAATTCTTGTCCATCCTTCTCTACAACCTGAACAATACCAAAACCACCGATACCAATCACTCTCTTGAATATGAGTGTCGGATCAATCTGGGATGTGGACCTGAGAGATCCTACCCTCTGTGCAATAGTATCCATGCTGTTCACAATTTGAGATAAGCGATCAAATTCTTCTTGGCTTAGCAATCCTTCGAACATGTCATAGCTCAGACCTTTAGCAATATTCTGACTCTTGTCCAGATTATTGACAACGTTTCTAACTACGATATCAATAATCTCCCCGCTGAACATTTCCTGATATGGGTTGAAAAGAACCCTTATTCTATCCTGCATCTCGGAAGTTCCAGTGTCTGCCCTAGGCTGATATCCAGACTTATCATCATTCTCCTCCTGGATCCACTTGTATGCTTCTGCTGCCCCATATGCAATCGCGCCAGCCACTGCACTGATCCCGATAAAGGGCATGAGCGGAGCTGTGAATACTGCGAGGGAATCTGTCATAGCAGGAGAGAAGACCAATCCCATACCCGCAAACAGTGATGCCATCATCATGCCTGGTGTTGCGAAGCCTGCCTCAGGGAATGGCACTTGCAGAGCAGACTGTATTGCTTGTGCCTGTCCAGGTGTTGCCTCTCTGCCCCACCCGTCAACCTGATCCTGTGTTGTGAGACCTATCGCTTTTCCGTCAGGGGCAGTGTAGAGAGTTATGTGGGCAGGACTCCTCGCTATCGGTTCCTGTATACCCAATGCTTGCAGTCGTTGGTCAATATTGTCATAGAATTCCTGCATCCCTTCAGCCTGTACATGTTCTATTATTGTCCTTCTTCCCTGATCATCCCTGACGATGCTGTATCTGCCTGTCCTTGTGACGCTGAAATCTATCCCTTGCGCTGCTTGAGTCATGATCTCTTTGGCCTTGTCCTTTGCCTCCTTGTTTGAGAGGCCTATGGTCTTCAAGATCTTCTGAAGATCATGGCCAAAACCAATCAATGTCGTGTGGAATTCTGCCTTCGGTGTCCATTCCTCACCATCCATGGTGAATGGAGAAGGTCTTTGGATATCAAGAGACAATGCTGTGCCAGCAGAGGTTATATCCACTTTTGGTGATAATACAGCTGAAGGCCTCGCAGGCTCTATCATCACCATGCTCTCGACAAGACCATCAGCTTTTTCTTTATGACCTTGTTTGATATTATAATTGAGATTGTAATAATCAGTAGCAAGTGTTAGAGTATCAACTGAGCCAAAGTATCTTAGGAGCACATCATCACTGATCTCATAACCTGCTTCGCTTAACTTGTCCCTTATCAATCCCTGAAATATGGATTGTATCTCTGCATCAGCCCTGCCAGTAGCACCAGCGGCAAGCAGATCAGACCTTATCGATTCAATAATTGGTGCAACAGAATCTTTCCCTATCATACCCTGTTCATTAGGGGTAGGACAGACCTGCGCAAAAGAGAAAGGCATGCCTATTATCAGAAGCGTCAAGAAGATCGCTATGGCCTTGCAATTCTCCTTCCTCATAAGTCACCTCTGGAGAAAAGCTTCACCTTGATATAAGCAGAAAGAGAGATGCCAAGCTTCTTTGCCTCAGCCTCTACCTTAGCTTTCTCTTCAGGGCTGAGATACACGTGGACCATATGTTTCTTTGAAGCCATAGTATTATTAGAATATTTTAATAGTAATATATAAATATTTTTATAATATTACTTTTTAATAACTATTAAAGAGTGGTGAAAAACACAACATTTATAAATATTGTATCATATGAATTCAGGATGAGTCCAAACCAAGATTCAGGATTTTCTTCAGTACAGAATTATCTAAGTGCTGTGAATGATTATCTAAAGCAGGAACCATCAAAGGGAGAAGATGCAGATTTTGCAGAACTTGAAGCAGTATGCAACATGGCAGGTGCCAGGCTCATCAGTTATCAGAGAGATCCCAGAGTCCTCTTGATAGGGACACATGCATCTTTCGCCTCACAGGACAGTCCAATCGCATCAGTGATCAGAGATAATCTCGAAGAAAATGATTCAGTCATGTTCCCTTATGAATTCAGAGGTAGGATATTGACCGGGCTGGATATGATGAAGGGATTTGTCTCACTTATCCACGAAGAGCTTCAAGGGAAGAATGCTTATGTAATAGCTAATGATGATCCTGCAATCGTATGCCAGATAGCAGACACTGCAAGGGATCTCGATAGACTGGTCATCGGTGAAGCTGCAAAAACAGATATTGATAAGACAGCAGACAGGCTCTTAATACTTTATAATATGAGAGAGAACAACTTCTTGTACTCCAAATGGGGTATCATCCCCCAATTGGAGCTATCAAGAAAGGTCTTCCAAGTGCTCCCTGTAAAGCATCTCGCTTCGCAATACATAGCAGGAGCACTTCAGGAGAAAGGGATAAGCTATTGCGAAATATTGCCAGGCTGAAAAAATGACGGACCTTGAGAACATAATGAAGACAGGAAGCGTGTCAGAGAGGATCGAAGCCTTGACAAGGTTCGCTCTCACTCAAGACACAGAAAATCTTCCGTATGTATTGGGAGAATTAGAACACCATAGGAGCCTGAATGTCAAGCAAGCAATGTGCCTCAGCCTGAGATATTTCGATGCACCTGGGACAGGTTTCAAGCTTGAAAAGATGCTAGAAGATGATTCACCAAAAGTGAGATGGGCTGCTGCATATGGACTAAGCGGCATAACCAGTTATACACCCCATGATTTTTTCCGAAGAGCAGCTGAATCCTCAGATAGGGAGACCTGGAGCCTAGCCTTGCAGAGCTTAAATACAACAAACCTACCCGCAGCTGAACACATGATAGAATCAGCCCTTTCCCACAGCGATCCCTTCGTGGTATCTACAGCCGTATACAGGGCAGGTAAACTTACCGGACCTGACTTCATTGAGAGAGCGAAAGGCTTCACAGGACATCCAGACGTAACAGTAAGGGAGAATGCTTTCAGAATATTATACGAGCTGGGGGATAATGGGGTCCTCGAAGACATGGCAAATGATGAGGACGAGATCATCAGGATGAGAGCGCAACTCTTGGCCAAGGGCAAGATAGAAGAGAAAAAATCTTATGATCCAGAACTTGAAGACAAGTTCATAGGTTGTATGGTGGGAGCGGCTATCGGAGATGCCATCGGAGCACCAATAGAGACATTATCCCAAGAAGGAATCCAAAAGAGATATGGCACTGTCACCAGTTACATATCAAATGAACTCAGGAGAGGCACGCCTCTAGGAATCGCAGAATGGACTGATGATACCGAGATGGCAATGACAGTTGCTGAGTCCCTAATGAGAATGGGGGGCATAGACCCCCAACACCTGGGTGAGCTTTTCGGCAGGGACATTGACAGGATAGATTCACTCCAAGAAAAAGAAAGAGGGTATTCAGTCAGATCAATCCAAGTCTCCAGAATGCTGAGGTTAGGGGTAAATTGGAGATATACCGGAATTGATTCGCTCGGATGCGGTTCAGTCATGAGGGCACACCCAATCGGGTTATTCTTCAGGGACAATATGCCTGATATGAAGAAGAATTCTGATCTTCAATCCAGGATAACCCATAATGGAGAAGAATCATCAGCCTCTTCCCTACTATTATGCTATGCAGTCTCATTGGCTTCACAATACAAACCTGAAGACGGAGGCATACCACAAGATTTCTATAAGAGAATCCTGGATCTTTCAGGATGTTCAGGAACTCTCCATGACGAGCTGAAGGATTATGCAGATAACCAGAATCTCACTTTGTTGGAACTAGTAGAATTGAAGAAAGGTGGCAGAGGTCCTGTAGGCACAGTCACTGTAGCTGTAGATTCTTTCATGAGAAGCCCTGATGATTTCCGTGATGTAATAATCCGAGCGATAAACCACAGCGGGGATTCAGATAGTGTAGGATCGATGGCAGGAGCAATGGCCGGAGCATACAATGGATTCAGCAGAATACCGGAAGATATGGTCAAGCCATTATACAGGAAAGATGATCTGATTGAGTTGGGGAAACAATTATACAAAGCTTACAGAAAGACCTAACATACTTTTGCCTTCTCTGCCTGTACACCTATGTGCATGTCTAAGATGCTTTCTCTTGAATCAATCAACCCATTCTGCAAGAGATGCTCTTCATATACCCTAAAAGCAGATATCAACTCTTCATCTGAATACTGCAGACCCAATGCACCTGCAATCTGCCTAAATCGTGTGAAGTCAAGAATTCTCACCTCAGACCTCATCTTATCCCTGAATAACCTGGACTGCTCAGCGCTAATATCTGAAGGTGATTCTCCATCTGAAAGGAGAGTCCTGTCACCTGATTGAGAAACCTCTGACATCATGTCACTATCTATATAAAAGTGGGATATCATGGAAGCTGTCTCTTGGACATCAACATCCTCACCTTGCCTTTCTCTCTTCTGATCCACATCAAGCTTGATGAACTGGCTATTCAATCCAATCCTATTTACTGAAGTTATCTGGTTTGCAATGCCTGGCAAGATTGAATCAGAAGGTTCTACATTCCCTAGACCATAGAATGGATTATGGCCCCCCGCCAGTAAGTCAGCACCCAGTATGTCAAGGAAACTAGTCAACAATCCAGGATCCAGTAAGAAATCAGGGAATCTAGCCTGACCTCCAGCAGCCTTATCTGACTTGTCAGCAGCCAATATTGTGGTGCTGTCTGTCGTGAAATATGGTGTGTTCAATCCTTCAGACAGCCTTCTTGCGAGAAGCTCATTCACATCATTTATTGAGATGGATCCTTTACTCTGACGCAAATCCTGAAGCTCCTTCATGAATTCAGCGGTGGGTCCTCCATGCACAAATGCAAGAGAGGGTCCGCCTTCAACATTAACCTTTGCGATCATCGGCCTGGTCAGGAGCCAATCAATATATTGCATAGCCTGCGGGTTGATTTCCCTAAGTTCCTGCAGTGCTCGTTGGTCATTTGATGCAAGTGCTCGTATAAGCTTAGGTATCTCACCTGTGCCCTCATCAAAAACAGTCTTCTTACCCTCCTGGACAAAACCAATATCACCTGTGAAGCCGAATGCCTTGAGCATATCCACCCTTCTCCATTTCCTGCCAACAGGATAATGCCACATGCCTCCTGGTACAGCCAAGAAATCAACTTCATGATTACCCATCAATACGACAACTGCTCCATCTTTCTCTCTGGCCTGTGATTCAAGATCCTTCAAAAGCTTTATTGCCTCAGCTGATTGGATACCTGAAGTGTCGCTGCCTCCGTCGATGAGATCCCCTATCTGCAGAAGAACTGTTCCAGGCTCCGCAATCCAGTTCCCAGATTCATCCATGATCCCCCTATCCACGAGGGTCTTCCTCAAGTTGGCAGTGCTCGCATGAAGATCACCGATAGAAACAAGACGCTTGGCAGAGACTTCTACGACAGGACCTTCGGATCTCACTGATTCTTTCCTTGATGGCCCAACCCTGGTCATCTCTGCGTCGACATATGATCCTAATTCATTTACCAGATCATCAATAGTATCCACCCTATCCTGCAGAACTGCTGTTTCCAGGATAGGGACAAAATCCCGGTCCACTTCCTCTACACCATAAAGCTTCTTACCCGCTTCACTCTGCGGGAGATCCCCATATCTTTCTGATAGGTAATCTGTGGCAATCTTGATTGATACTTCGGTCAACTTAGTATCCTTCAGAAGCACCTGTTTAATCCTAGCTATATCCAGATCAGCTCTTCCTGCAACAAGATCCTCATCTATTATAGACAGAACCTGACCTTGAGCCTTGCCCGGAATATTAATCCCATGTTTTTCAGCTAAGCTATCAATCATTGTTTTTCTGAAATTCCTACGTTGAGTCTGGGTCATGCCACTACTTGTATACAATCTTTGAATTGACGGCTGAGATTTGGTAGCTGCACTCTTAGCCTTTTTCTCATACATCGTCTTGTAATCCTCAAGGGTTCCACCTTCTATGACCTTGACAGTGGCTCCCGAGACTTCTGTTGTCTCTCTTATAGGAAGTTCTGTCAATCCAACTGAGAACAAGTAAGCCTCAAGCCTGCCTTGAGAATAGCTCTCCCAATCACTCCCTTCCATAAAATATACCTGCAAACCTTGGCAACCAGTGCATGCTTCCAAAGAACGTGTAATCCATTCCCTGTCTGTGACCGGAGCCATGATTATCTGATCAGATAATGGTATGGAATTTGGGATATGACCTTCAATCTTACCAACCACGCTGTTTGAACTCATCCCCTGAAGAACACTTATTATCTGATTGAAATGCATACTGTTCTGAACAAGATAGGTGATATCAAGCCCAGAATCCAGATTGGTCTTCAGGTGATTATAGACTATTGATGCAGCTAGCAATCTTTTCGCATCATCCTGATCCATAGCTGCACTGATCTTCTCTTCAAGGGACAAGGTCGGCATGCCATAGCTTGTATAGAATCCATAGTTCTCATCCCTAGGAAGATAGAAGGAGTCCTCTGATTCCTGCAATCCTTGAGGGCTGAAGATGAAAACAATATTGCCATACATGAAGTCCCCTGGGCTTCCAAGATTGACATGGACATGCTCAGTGCCTGCCCATAGCTCATCCTTGGTACTGAACCCTGTCTCAGCTGACCTGTAAAACATAGGCGTATGGCCTTCACTCAATACAATGTCCAACAGTCCACCTTCTCCTGAATCCTTGATCATTGTCCTGGTATGTGGCAGGCGAGAGACCACAGGCATGATCATCTCAGACATTTGCTTGACATAATCCTTGACCCTCGACCTCAATTCATGGCTTATCTCAAATCTATCGACAAGACTGTCTACCAACTGATCAACACTCTTCTCAGTATTCTTATCAGACTTCCCCTTCTTGTCTTGTATCACCTGCAATATCGCACTATGGTAGGCCTCGGGATCAGCCATTTGCGCCTTCAGTATCAGGAAGAACTCTTCGATAAGAGGATAATTCCCCAATATGCTCTCAATCTCCTTCTTCTTCAGTTCCACTTCCTCCTGAGAATGCGTTCTTGAGGGATCAGGCTTCTTCGGCTCAATCGGAGATACTTCCAGGAATATGTTATCAGGTTTAATATCCTCTGGGTCTGTCTTATCCCCTACAAATAATGAGATCCTCATACCATCCAGATCAGCTACCTGGAAATAATATCTGCTCTTTGCATGTGTCGGAGATGCGAAACTTATCGGGTAGAGCCTGCCCATGAAGTTCAGGTTCATGTTACCTCTCTCGTCCTCGACAATCATGATGCCTTTCTGGCCAAGGAATGTCCTTGTCTGGCTGGATGCTAATGATTGTCTAATACTGTCTGCGAGCCTGATCTCTTCCTCTGAAAGCTGAGAACCTATAGGTTCAACCTGCTCTGAAGATGGCGCTTCAGGCATTTCAGGTATGACGACTGCAAATCTCCCTTCCCATTGGCTTGCCGGCGGTATCTC